>CAZQXM010000008.1:0-26553 GCA_964597205.1 uncultured Gammaproteobacteria bacterium | reverse complement strand
TTCGAAACGGCAGTGGCGCCGCGTAACTAATGAAAGCCTTGTTAAAACTAGCTTTGATACTGCTTCTCTGCACCGCTTGCAGTAGGCAAACTGATACTAATACCCTAACTTTAAATTTAGCCCACGAGCCAGCAACTCTTGATTGGAATAAAGCGAGTGACGCTTTTTCTTTTGATGTAATTTCTAATCTTATGGTTGGGCTTAGCCGCTATACTGAAGATGAGCGTGGTGTTATTAGCGTGGAAGCAGCTATAGCCGATAGCTGGCAAGTAAATTCTAATCAGGATACTTATACTTTTAAGCTTAACCCTAAAGCTTGCTGGCATGATGGCATGCCAGTGACAGCTCAGCATTTCGTTGATTCTTTTAGGCGTACCTTAGATCCAGCGACTGCTGCACCTTACGCTGAACTGCTCTCTATGATTGATCTTGAGCAAACCAAAGCCATTGATCCCCAGACCCTTTATATTAAACTTAAAAAACCAGCACCATATTTTATTTATATGACTGCTTATGGTTTAATGCTGCCAATTAGGCTTGATCTAATTAACAAGTACGGTGATAAATGGACCAACCCTGGCAAGCTAATTACTAATGGTCCTTATAAATTAGCTAAGTGGCAGCATGAATATAAGATAGAGCTTGAGCGGGCGGATAATTACTTTAAAGGGGCGGCAAAAATTCCACGAATTAAATTTTTTATGGTTGCTGAGCAATCACAAGCTTATACCTTGTTTAAAAACCATCAAATAGATTTTGTTGATGGCAGATCATTGCCTAGTAGTGAGCTGAGAAATATAGAGTCTAATCTTGCTGCTGATGAACGTTTGACTAGAAAAGCACTTTTAAGAAGTACTTATATTGGCTTTAATAATCGCAGTGTTGATCTGCATCTACGCAAGGCACTTTCTTACGCTATCGATAGACGCGCTCTTACTGCGGCACTAGCGCGTGGTCACCAGCCTAGTGCTAGTTGGATACCGAGCGGTTTGCCGGATTATTTTCATGCTGATCTAGCTGATCCTGATAAGGCTTTTAATCCTGAAATGGCACGTGCTGAATTGAAATTATCCGCAAATCAAAATCCACATTTAGTTTTCGCTTTTCCTAGCACTGAAGAAGCAAAACTAATTTCTGAAACGGTGCAATCTATGTGGCGGCGTGAACTAGGTATCACTGTTGAGCTGAGAAGTATGGAATGGAAGGTTTATCTCAGCACGCTAGATACTAATCCACCAGATATTTTCAGGTTGAATTGGTCAGCAGACTATCCAGATCCAGATACTTTCATGCAAATATTTATGACTAATAATCCGGTAAATTATCCAGGTTGGTCTAACACTAATTATGATGCGATGATAGCTCGTGCTGCGACCTTAGGAAGTCAAGCTCTTAGCGAAAGACAAAACTTATATCGTCAAGCAGAAACAATGTTGCTTAAAGATTTTTGTGTAATAGCACCAATCTTTACTAATACTCAGACTACTGTGAGGAGAGCCAATATTCAGGGGCTTATGATAAACTCGACGGATATAGTTTTCTTAGATAAAATTACTAAAAATGAATAAAGAACACGAGCACGATACTCACCTTAACGCTTTCTGGGATCCGATGCAGCTTGCTGCTATTAGCACTGAAGAGACCCGTAAAGTGCGTTTATGGGCTGGAATTATTTTCGCTTTAGCAATTATCGTATTAATTGCAGTTGTTGTTTTTCTAATTGTGCCGACAGGAGAGCACTTTAAACTGAGACGTGGTTCTAGTGTGATAGTAGATGGTAAAACCAAAGCCTCACGCAAAATTGTTCACACCGATGGTGTGCGCGAAGAATTAGCTGTAACGAATATCCAGGTTGGGGAGAAAGAAAAACTAGCCAATAAGTCTCCATTATTGCAAAGTAAAAAAGGAATAGTTATACCGCCGCTGCGTTAATTTTGGGCGATTTGTTCTTGAGTTTTATGGATTTTACGTGCTAAGCGTATTTCTAAATCAGTTAAAAGCTCAAGCATAGTATCAAGTTTTTTAAGTGAACAGTTTGGATATAGCTCTGCTAAACCTTCCTTGCCTTTAGCTGTACGTTCTTTATATTCTTCATGTATTGGTAGAATTTTGCCTTTTAGATCTCTAATAGTCATGTATAGAGAAAAACGATTTTCTTGATTTAGGCTGCCCCAATTATCACTGACATTTTCTAGAGCTTTAATTAGCTCGTCAGCCCTACTTAGTATGAATTGTGGTTTTGCTATTCTGTCGTCACTACTAGCGACTTGTTCTAAAAGTTCTTTATAGCGGGGCTGAACACTGCTGAAGGTTTCTGTTTTGGGTTTTAATTTAATAAAACCAGCGATAGCTGCTAATGTTGGCAAGGCGCAAAGGATAGCTACTTTAGCGTTAAATAAAAATAAACTTAAAGCAGTAAAGATACCTCCGCAAGCAGCGATCAAACCAGTGCCCCAACGCCCTAGTCGAGAAAGAAAATTCATAGCGGTATTTAGAATACGAGGACTTTTAGGTTCAGGTTCAGGAGCGGCAGCTTCTTTTGTTCTTTGATGAATAGAGTTAATATCAGCAGGTGTAAACTGATTTAGCTCTGTTGACGTCACTTCACCCGGCCCTGAATAACGGCTAATAGTAGGAGTACTTACGGGTGTAGCTGCCCCAATCTGCATAATCTATCCATACATATATTAACACATATTACTTGGATCTGTATTACAGACTAATATTTTGCTGGAATTATTCTTAGTAAATATTAATGATTAGATCTTCACAAGATTAGGTATTGCTGTTACTATTCATGTCTATCATAAAGGATTATGGGAGGAATATAGCTTAATGTTTGGACCGCACTTGTTAATGGAAGCTTCTGGCTGTGATTATAAAGCCCTTACGGATATATCAGTATTAGCGGATTTGCTAGAGGAACTACCAGGCAAGATGGGGATGACCAAAATTATGCCTGCCTACGTATTTAAGTATAAAGGTCTAGTAGAGGACGATTGGGGTCTTAGCGGCATAGTTTTGATCGCTGAAAGTCATATCGCATTCCATACTTTCCCAGATAAAGGTTTCCTTACTGTAGATATTTTCAGTTGTAAAGATTTTGATGTGCGCGAAGCTGTGGCCAATATTGTCGCAGTATTTAAGCCACGTTCTTGGGATGAACAGCTATTAATGCGTGGCCGTGAGTTCCCACGTTCGCTTACTAAAGCAGCAATGATTATTGAAAATGAGCGCAAGCAGCATTTTGATCAATTAGTTGCAGTCTGATCTTCTAAACCCCAACACTTTTTTTGGCAAGCTAGATTCTCTTAGTGACGAGCAGCTCTTGGATTTTATCGACTCTTGGCATGAGCGCGGTGAAACAGCCGAAGAACTGCAAGCTTTTGCTAATTATATTTTTGCTATTGAGCCGCGACTAGACACTGGCTTTAAAGTTTATGACTGTGCTGGCACTGGTGGCGATGGTGCTAATACTTTCAATATCTCAACTACTGCTGCCATTATTGCTGCTGGAGCTGGTTTGCGTATTTCCAAGAACGGAGGTCGCAGTACCACTAGTAAATCTGGTTCAGTAGATGTGCTTGAGGCTTTAGGTTTTAACTTTAATGCTAGTTATCAGCGCAAGCTTGAAGGTTTAGAGAGACATAATCTGGCTTTTTTTGCTAGCCAAGTTACCGGTAAGCTTTTGATTCGGGTCAAAACTTTATGCCGCCAAGCTAAACGCACAGCTTTTATTAGCCTGCTAGGTCCTCTAACAAGTCCAATTAAACTAGAAGGACAAATTATCGGCATGGGTCAGCGTCGCTGGCTAGAGCCCTTAGAGGGGGCACTCAAGGCTTTTATTGAAGAAGCGCAGCTTAATAGGGCAATAGTGCTGCGCTCTACTACTATACGTTTTGATGAGCTAAGTTCCTGCAGCGATTCGGAACTTAGTTTTATTTTCAAAGATAAAACAGGAACCGTTAGCAGCCTTAAATATAGTTTTAGTCCTGAGGATATAGGACTAAAGCGCTCTACTATGAGTGAGCTTACAGGCGGCAACGCTGCTGATAATGCTGCTATTATTCGCGGTTTACTTGATGGTAGCCTTAAAGATCTACCGAAGCTAGAGACAGCTTGCCTAAATGCCGCGCTTTTGTTATTGCTAGATCGAGATCTTGAAGCCTTAGTTTCAGGGGCTAATTTTGCTAATTTATTGCGTAAGAACTATGAACTTGCTAGTGAGCTAGTTTGTAGCGGCAAAGTTTGGGCAAATTTTCAAGATTTACTTGCTTTACTCAATAGCTAAGAGGTCTTATAATCAGGCTTATGATGATAAGACTATTTGTTGCCGGTTTAATTTTTATAAGTATAATCAACAGCCCTGCTGTTTATGCGCAGGATGAATATAATGATCCGCAAATGTATGCCCAAGACAAACTAGTTAATGCTGAAGCACAATATCAGCGTCTTAAAAATCAGAAAGCAGCGCTAGAAAAATTAATGGGCGCAGTTAAAAAAGATCTTAAAGCGGCGAAACTAAGAGCGAAAGCAGAAACAGTACAAAAAGTTGCTGACACTGCTAGGCAAGACGCATCCGTGAATGTTGAGCAAGCTGGTATTGCCGTAGATCTTCCAGATCTAATGTCAACTAAAGGCGTGCAAGCAGTTGCGGCAGGTTCAGCTATGAGCAGAGAAAAAGAAAATATTGATTTGATGTTTAGAGACAGAAATAAACAAGAAGCAGCTAATGTTTTCTTCCCAGCTGGATCTGGCTCTAGGACTATCGCTCCAGAGTATATTAAGTAATGAAGTTCCTAGATCTTTTTTTATTAAAGGCAACTTTGTTTGCCTCAGCTCTGCTTTTATTGCAACTAGTGTTTGCGCCTAAAGCTAATTTATTGTTTATTGCAATTTTGGTTTTTGCAAGTTTGCTTAGTGTGCAAGAGACCGTAGTGCTAGCGATATTAGCTGCCGCTTTTAATTCTGCTTTGCTTTATAGCAGTAGTTATCCTTGGTTGTATTTAGTTTTTGGTTTAGCTGCTGCTCTAATTAACCCTAAGCAAATCCCTGATAAATTTATTGTCACACTTCTATATGCGATATTTTTTACTGCTCTTTATGAGGCTTTCAACCCCAATTCCAGTGCTTATTTCGATAGATTAGTTGAAACCCTGCCCACGACTGCACTTGTAGCCGCGGGGATGTATTTTTCAGTGTTGTTACTTTTTAAAGACTATGTGCCGAAGAGGGTGAAGTTTTAGTTAGCATTTGAGTTTGTGCGGTGTTGAGATTTTTTGAGTTGAGGTGGGTTAAACCAAAACTTACTATTAACCGTTAGGTAAAATAGTGTCAGAAAAGTAAGAACTATTCCCATAAGCCCTACCATATCAATCATCTTCTGCAGTTCTTGTGACATCACGAATTCCTTTATTACATTTTAACAAGACATAATGACCACTTGCCATTGTTAATAATCCAAGTAGAGCACAGAGTAAAGCAAAAACGAGTGATATTAATATGTTTGACCATTTAAACTCTATTTTGCCAGTGAAAATATCCAGACAAACACTTCCCAAAGGCGTCCATAAGACAAAAGTCAGTATTTTATAGATATCTGCAATATACTTTGCAGTTAATTCAGTTTCCTCAATATTCTTCTTGGTCCCCATGCAGAGAATTGTGACTCTGTGCTATTAAAAATGAAAGGGTTCATTTTTCCTCTGGACATTAAACGGATTTCATTTTGAGCGAAGCGACAATGGAGATAAAAGTAGAGGCACAAAATACCGAAAACCCGCAACAGCACAAGCAAATCAAGCTTGATCCTAGTTGGTTAGCTGTGCTCAAAGAGGAGCTTGAAAAACCATATATGCAAGCATTGCAAGGTTTCTTGGCTAAAGAAATAGAGCAATATACTGTTTATCCGCGCGGCTCCGACATGTTCAATGCTTTTAATGCTGCGCCTTTCGATAAAGTCAAAGTAGTTATTCTTGGTCAGGATCCTTATCATGGTCCTGGACAAGCGCATGGATTGTGCTTTTCTGTGCCGCGCGGTATTCCAGCACCACCATCATTAGTAAATATTTTTAAAGAGTTAGATTTGAGTTTAGCTATTAAACGTCCATCTCATGGATGTCTTGAATCTTGGGCGCAGCAAGGAGTGTTCTTGCTCAATACTTGTATGAGCGTGCGCGCTGGCATGGCAAACTCTCATGCCGGGCAAGGTTGGGAAATTTTTACTTCGCGTGTGATAGAAGTTCTCAACGAAAAACGTGAAGGCATAGTGTTTATGCTTTGGGGCTCATCTGCTCGCGCGAAAGCTGCGATGATAGACCAGTCTAAACATCTAGTACTTGAAGCACCGCATCCTTCGCCGCTTTCAGCACATAGAGGTTTTCTTGGTTGCGGGCATTTTCGTTTAGCGAATGAGTATTTAGCTAGTCGTGGACAGGAGCCGATTAATTGGGCTTTAGAATAATGCAAGCAATCTACCTGGAAAATTTAACTAGAGGCGCAGTATCTAAGCAAGAAGGTTTAGATATAATTTTTCATCCTGCAAGTTTACTTAAACTCTTTACTGCGATTGCTGTTCGTGACTTAATGATGCAGGCAAGCGGCTCTAAAGCTAGCAGCACCGTGATTATTACTAAGGCTCAGCGCGAGCATGTTTCTAAGCATCGCACTGATTTATTAAAGGCTCTAGAAGCGAGTCTGCGTGATTCCGACAATGATGCTCTTCATTATCTGGTAGATTTTATTTCTGAAACTCAGTCAGGTCTTGAACTAGAAGGCGCGGCTTTAGACGCGTTTATCCATGGGAGATATTTAATACATAGTTTTTTTACTGCTGGCTATTCTAGTGAGCTACGCATTCCTAATAAATGTTTTGAGGTTGATTATTATGGTCGCGATAAGCAACTCTTGTCCGTTCAGCCAAATCAATGCACGGTGCAAGACGTGGCGCAGGTGATGAAAGCTGTGATGGCAACTAAAGGTACTGAGATAGATTTAGCCGAGATGATTAAACGTAAACCTGGCAGTGATTATCAAGCTAGTAATTTTATAGCTGCGGCTCTTGGACTTAAGACAGAGTTCTACTCTAAAGCTGGCTGGACTTCACGTTCCTATCATGACGCTTGTGTTTTTGAGCGTGGTGGTGATGAGCATCTAATGGTGGTAATGACTGGGTTTCCGGAAGGTGGGGCGGATAGCAGTAAATTACGAAGTATAATTTAGTTACAAGAGTTCTCGTATGTCTGATATTACTCAACCAATTGCTTTATCTAAGCCATATATGAAACGGCCGGCAATCTCAGACCCAAGTCGTGCTTTTGCTTCACGGCAGGCTGCTGCTAGAGAGATTGCAAAGCGGATGTTAGGGCACGGAACGACTGGTATAGAAGTAATAGAAATCACCCCTTTTATGCAGCGAAAAATATTTCTACCCTTGTCTATTTTTGGATTGCTATGGATGAACACTTTTGGGCGCGAGTGTTCTGACTACTCTGACTAACCGATAAGATAAAACCAATAGCAAATCATTTATTTATAGCTGGGCATATAATCAAAGTATGCAAACTTTAACAACTAACTGTCAGTTCACTCTTAATGAGGATCAAAAAATGATCCAGCGTATGGTGCGCGAACTTGCTAGCGAACAATTCGCAGAGCGCGCCAAAGAAATCGATAAGAGTCATAGGTTTCCGCACGAAAACGTGGCGATGATGGCTGAAGCTGGTTTATTAGGTCTTACTGTAGATGAGAAATGGGGCGGCGGCGGCATGGATTATGTTTGTTACGCTATTGCTGTTGAAGAACTCTCTAGAGTCTGCGCAGCGACAGGAACTATATTCTCTGCTCATTTATCACTCTGTACTAAACCTATTAACGACTGGGGCAACGATGAGCAAAAAGAAAAATACCTTAAACCACTTGCTGCTGGTACTAAGCTTGGTGCTTTCGCGCTTTCTGAACCAGGTAATGGTTCTGATGCTGCGGGCATGAACACCACCGCTGTAGAAGACGGCGATAGTTATGTACTGAACGGCTCTAAAGCATGGATCACTAATGGCATAGAGGCTGAGATCTATTTAGTGCTTGCACAAACCAATAAAGAACTGAAACACAAAGGTGTAACAGCGTTCTTGGTTGAGAAAGGTACACCTGGATTTAGTTTCGGTAAGCCAGAAGATAAACTTGGCATACGCGCTAGTTCTACTACTCAATTGCATTTTGATAATTGCCGCGTACCTAAGGCTAATATTCTTAGTAAGGTTGGTGATGGTTTTAAAATCGCGATGTCAACTCTTGATGGCGGACGCATTGGCATGTCTGGTCAAGCGATTGGCATTATGCGCGCGGCGTTTGAGGAATCTATCCAGTACGCTAATGTGCGTGAAACTTTTGGACAAAAAATAAAAGAGCACCAAGCGATTCAGTTTAAATTAGCTGATATGGCTACAGACATCGATGCTGCGCGTTTGCTTACTTGGGCTGCTGCAGCAATGCACGATCGTGGTGAACCGTTCTCTCGCGCCGCTGCGCAAGCGAAAGTCTTTGCGTCAGAAGCTGCGATGAAACACACTATCCAAGGCGTGCAGATACATGGTGGTTATGGCTTTACTACTGAATACAATCTTGAGCGCTATATGCGCGATGCTAAAATCACCGAGATCTACGAAGGTACTTCTGAGGTGCAGCGTATAGTTATAGCTAAGAGTCTTTATAAAGAATACCTGTAATTAATACTAGATAATATGCTATATTATCTAGGTTATGAACTTACTTACAATAGGTCCGTTGGGTTTGCTAGTAAAGAGACAAGTGCTTGGGCCTCAGCCTTTAGATACTGATGCTATCCAAGAAGTTATTAAAGCGAGTCAAGGCAATAATAAGCCAGTTTATGGTGGCATGAGGCACGCTCCTAGTCTTTTGAGCTGTGAAGAAACTCGTGCTCTTTCAGCTTCATCAGAAAAGTTAAAAGCAATGCCAGACCAGAGCAACAAAACTCGATATAAAGCATTTATGCAAGCAGTCAGGTCCTTTATAAGTGGCTTGAGAATGTTTAATATCGGTGAAATGACTAAAAATAAATACTCAACATTTAGAGACTATTTTGATACAAGGTTATATAAAGTTTTAGGGAACAGAGCTGGCACTGTTAATAAAATTATTCAAGAGAATTATCCAGGTTTGTTTAAGTTGGCTCCGCATGAAGCTTTAGCAGTCTTAGTGGCTGATAATTCACCTGGGGGGCGTATTGATATTAATTTATTTCGTGACGCAGGAAAACTTAGCAAGAGAAGAATTTTTCAGCAATTCCAAAAAGATTTCCCAGACTTAGTTCGTTTTCTTGAGAAAAAACAAATGATATCTAATTAGCTAACTTATACGCCACCGCATACTCATCACCACCATCGTCTATTTCAACGATAGATCCTTGAGTCAGATTAAGATCTGAGCCGCGCATAATTAACCAAGGCAGTGGTTGCAAAGCACCCTTAACGAAACCTTTAGCGCCAGCTTTAAGTTTAGAACCATCAGTTTCGCTGGCATCCATAATACCGTTCCAAACACCAAGTCCGCCGCGCCCTATAGGTAAACCAAGAGTCAGGAAATCAGCAGCTAGACCAAGAGTTACTCCTGTAGCAAGAAAAGCGGTATTACCAGCCCAACGTAAATTACGATGTTTAGATTTAGGAATAATTTTAAGCACACGATTAACTTTTTCTGTAGAGCCGTTTGGCAGAGTCGCTGAAGCGATTTCTACTTTTGCGATTTCGTTGCGGCTGATGCGGCGCTTTTCTCTATGTTCAGTGAATTTGCCGTGCAAGACTGTGCCTTTAGGGAAGCCATCATCTTCTTCTGTACTGACGACATCTAAGTCTATAGCCCCGCCAATATCGTGTGAGCTAATCCAGCGTACTTTAGTAGTGGTTTCATCTAGCTCGTAAGCTTGCGCGGGAATCAGCGAGAATATAAATCCAAGCAGAATAGTAATAGCGATTAATTTTTTAGGCATAAACACATTATTCCACGCGCTGACCTTAACTATGCGTTTTTCTTAGCTGATGCGATAATTAAATTGTTTGTGTAATCGTCTCGCTCATTATCTTAGAATTTCTTCTTTGCTACTTTGCCTGAATCTGGCTCCAGCTTTAGCCACGAGGATAATATCAGCAGAGCAAGTAGATAATATTGATTTTACTAAGCTTAAGGATAATAAATTTGAGCGTGAGCTAGATACTATAGTCGCCAAGCAAGGTCAGGCGCGAGCTAAATCTCTGCAGCACAGCGGCGAACATGATTTTATTCGTGTTGTTCACTGGAATATAGAGCGCGGTTTTAATATTGATGCGATGCGCTCGCTGTTTATTGATGCGCATGATTATATGCGGGATTATATCGATGCGGCGCTCTATCCAGAAAACAGTGATAGCAATGCACGCCTTGAAGAAGAAGCACATTACATTTCGCGCACTGATATTTTATTACTGAATGAAGTTGATCTGGGGATGAAGCGTACTGGCTACCGCAATATAGCTGCGGAATTAGCAGAGGCGCTTAAGGCTGATTATGTTTTTGCGCCTGAGTTTGTTGAACTGGATCCGCGTGAGCTTGATGACCCTAAGCTAGATCAGAGTCGGTATAAGGGTTTGCATGGTAATGCTATTGTGTCGCGCTATCCTATTGTTGAAACCAAACTACTTAGATTGCCTGATTGTTATAACTGGTACGAAGGCGAGCAGAAATCACTAAGCCCGCTAGAATCTGGGCGCAGAGTGGCGGCTAAAGCCACAGTTGCTGAAGAGATTATCACTGAGCTGCGCCGCGGCGGGCGCATAGCATTGATCGCCACAATCGCTTTGCCGAATAAAGAACATATAACAGTGATTAGTACTCATCTTGAGAATCGCTGCAAGCCTAAGTGCCGCAAAGAGCAATTAGAGTTTATTTTAGGTGAGATTCGTTCTATTACTGGTCCTGTGGTATTGGCTGGTGATATGAATAATTTTGAGGGTGATGCCGGTCCAACTTCAGTAGTGAAGCTGGTTTCATCTAAGCTTACCGATCTTAATTTTCTTGCTAAAACCGCCATTAGTTTTTTTAATCCCTACTCGCTAATTACTAATAGTTCTAGTCTGAGCCTAGGTACTATTCGCAAACACAGAGATCCAACGGTTAGATCAATTCCACTTATACTGCCGAATAAAAGTTATTCGTTCTTTAAAGAAATAGAAGAGTTTGAGTTTGATGATGATGGTGAGTTTGATCATGAGGGCGAAGCTCTGTGGAGCCTTAATGATAAAGATGCTAAATGGTCTAATTCAAATCAGCGTGCCAGAAAAGGTTTTGCTGATACTTTCAGGCTTAAACGTTCATTTGGTTTTGCGAAATTTAAGATAGATTGGATTTTTGTAAAACCTGTTGTCAAGGATGGTCTTAAAAAATATTTTCCTGCTTTTGGGCGGACCTTCGAGGATCTGAATAATTCTTATCGCGGCGGAGCG
This sequence comes from uncultured Gammaproteobacteria bacterium, assembly GCA_964597205.1. GTDB lineage: Bacteria > Cyanobacteriota > Vampirovibrionia > LMEP-6097 > LMEP-6097 > CAYUFH01. Next base: position 15,058 of record CAZQXM010000008.1, on the reverse strand, counting down.
GAGAAGCTATCTGATCATAATCCGATTAGTGTGGATATTATGATTTTGCGCTTTTCACCATGAGTGCAAAAACTTAGGTTTTACTGTGCCCGCAATGGCGGGGAACCACAGCTGAGTTAATAAGTCTTAGAATATAAGTAGCACCCTTGGTGCTTCTGTTCTCGCGTGCTTGTATTATCTCATCGTCTGACGGCCGTAGATAATATAGATGGCCCTACGGGCATATGAGTAGTAACTAAAATATGGATTACGCTGTACCAACAAACCCTGCTGATGACGCCCGCGCTCTAGGTGTCGTTTATAACGCTGCTAAACCTATAGGTGGTATTCGCTATGTAGATCAGCGCGAGCGTTCAGTGATTATCGATAAGCTCTCCAAGAAAGTTCAAGTGCGAGTTGCGGAAGAAGCGGAGAAGGCAGTGACTCCAATCACCGCGCAAGTTGTTGAAACTCCGGCTGCTGAAATAGTCGCGCCAAATCAAACGCAAGAAATCGCAGTTAACGTTCCAGAAGCAAAACTAAATATACAGCGTTATGATGCTGATCATCCTAAACCAGCTGAACCGACACTTGAAGAAAAAATTTCTACTGAGCTAACAGCTAGTCAAGATGAAAAGGCTGTTACAGAGACAGTTACAGCGATCACTGAACTGCTACAGTCTAATACTAATATCGCTCAAGAAGTGGCTAAAGCAGAGCCTTTTGATGCTCGTAAAGAAGCATTGCTAGCTTATCAAGAAAGTATGCAAGAATTAGGCGTTAAAGTTAACCATAAAGCTTTAAGACGTGGAATTTATTATAGTAAGCCTGGTGCTTACGTTGTAGAAGTTAATGGTTTGCCTACTGATTTCTCTTCTGAGGGTATTAATAAAATTACTCTAGATCCAGAGGATCGTATCTGGCTAATGAAAGCACAGAGATATTTTTTAGAAGCGCGTGATGATGCTAACCGTAAGATAGGTAGTGCAGCGGCATACACCACACCTGAGATACTTGAAGCACTGTGGGCAACTGCCGTTCAGGTGGGCGTAGACCCTAAGCGTTTTCTTGTGCAAGTTTATAACGAGTCTCGTTTTAACCCGCACGCACGCGGCGATGCTGGTGAGCGCGGCATAGGACAGTTTATGCGTAACACCGCTAAGATGCTAGAACTAGATTGGTCTAAGATGAGTGGCGGCGAAGAGACTTTCGCTTATCAAGCACGCTGCGCTGCTGAGTTCGTGAAGTCAGTCGGAGAGTCGCGCTATAACGGCGGTAACCCGGAATATGTGCGCATGATTAGTTCGCGTTTGAGCGCTATTAGTCAGACTAGAGTTACTGATTACACTTGCAGTTCCGAGGCTTGCGTTTAGAGCTTGTCTTGAAAGCCTGATAATAGCTGCTTTATTCTTTTAAAACCCTCATTAAATTAAGATCGCTATATGTAAGCTCTAGGTAACCATTTTTGATTGAGCAATTTAATATACCTTCTGTACTCCCAGGCTTTATTCTTGAAAAAAGACTATAAGTAACAGAACCATCTAGTCGATGATTTGGTTGAGGAGACTTTCCTAAGGCTTTAGACCATTTTTTAATAAAGGCTTCCAAGAGATTTCTTGGTAATAGGTCCAAGATTTTATCAGCATGTTTTCTCGGAACTTTGATTTGATATGTGCGAGATTGAAATTCCTGGCTAGCAGTAGCCTTAGCATTAAATAATTTAGCTAGATTGTGCGCAAAAGTATCAAAGTGTCTTAATGCTAATCGTGGATTAGGTCGAAGATCATTCGCTGCGGTCCTAATAATATTGTCTAAATTTGCAAATAGATTTCTAATTGCATTCTTAGAGCTTAAGTCAGGTTGTTCTTGGTCAGAGTTTAAGCTTATTTGTCCAATGCTATCTAGGGAAAACCGTGGTGACCAAGGATCTGTTTTTACTTGCCTATATACCTCCAAGCTCAAAGCATCATTTATCGTCCGACGAATTTTACAAGCGATCTGTTGAGCTACACAAGGTTCTTGCCCTTGCAGTTCAAGTTTAATTACTTTAGAGGCTGTCCCTTTGGCCGTTTTGGCTAATGCGGCTCTTAGCTTGCCGAGGAATGCAGTTTGACTGGTAGCTGAGATTAACACCCTTAGATAATAGCGTAAATGGCGCCTGTTATGTTAAATATCTATGCCGCCACTATATCAACAGCCTTCGCCACTACCTGTTTAGCTATTTCACGGAAAGTCTTAGATATAGAATGCTCAGGATCAGCAATAGTAATAGGCAATCCAGTATCACCGCCACTGCGAACTTTAAGCTCTATAGGTATAGCTCCTAGGAAATCTAAACCTAGCTCCTTAGCTGCTTTAGCGCCGCCGCCATGTGAGAAAATCTCACTGCGCTCATGACAGTGCGGACACTCGAAGAAACTCATGTTCTCTACTAGACCTAATATAGGCACTCCCATTTTTTGGAACATCTGCAGACCTTTTCGCGCATCAAGCAGAGCCACATCCTGAGGCGTAGTGATGATCACAGTGCCGTTCAAGGCTACGTTCTGGCAAAGAGTAAGTTGCGCGTCACTAGTACCCGGCGGTAAGTCCACTACCAAGTAATCCAGTTCACCCCATTCTACTTCACGCAAGAATTGTTTAATAACTCCATCTAACATTGGTCCGCGCCAAATAGTAGCTTTGTTCTCATCAACCAGCGTACCCATAGAGATTAACCTGATACCGTGCGCTGATTGAGAGCCGACTTTTTGATTTTCAGTCATTAATGGTTTGTCTGTCACACCCAGCATCAAATGTACATTTGGACCAGTGATATCAGCATCGAGCAAACCAACTCTGTGACCTAACTGTGATAATGCGATAGCAAGATTTACCGAGCAAGTAGTTTTACCAACTCCGCCCTTGCCGCTATTAACAGCGATAATTTTACCGATACCTGGAACAGGTGACTTAGGAGCGATAGTGCCGCGCGGTGCTGCAGTGCCGCCTAGTGGTCTATGTCCGCCACCAGCAGCCGGCGCTTCTTCACGCTTAGTAGTATAAACATCTAACTCCTCGAAGCCCGCTGCTTTAAGTTGAGTTTCAATTTTTTTGATAAGTTCATTCTTCTGCGGATCAGCAGGATTATCCAAAAGTAGATTGAATACTACTTTCTTGCCGACTACAGAAACGTCTTTAAAGGCATTAGCAGGTAATGCAGTACTTATAATGGTTTTGGCTTTAGCTATTTGATCCATGCGCCTTATTGTAGCGCACTGGGCAAGCAGAGTTTAGCTTTTCGTGAAGACTTGATCTTCCATACTTAAAGTCTTGATATATAGCTCTTTAATTTCTTCTAATAGAGCTTTGTCTTCCATATCTTTGCCTAGTATGCGCAAATACTCGCCTACTTTAGGAGCAAGATCACGAGGACTTTTCTCTTTATCGTTAAGAGCAGTTGCGATATATTTGCTTAACCTTAGTATGTTAGCTAAAGTACGATTTTCTTCTTTAACTAAACTAGGATGATCATGATAACGAATTACTTCTGATATCACCGCTGGCAATTGCCATGCTTCAACTAATTTAGCGCTAATCTCATTATGCTCAAAGCCCATGAGTATTAGCTCTGCTGACTTTTCGTCCATGCCGCGCGCTTGCATACTACGAATCTCACTAAGCATACGTGGATCTCTTAGACCCATGATAATTTTGCCCATATTGTGCATTAAACCTGCGAAGAAAGCATAGTCATATTCTTTATAGCCAACTAGCTTAGCGATATTTTTACCGATAAAAGCAGTTCTTAGACTGTGTCTTAATTCATTAAGTAGCTCTAGATTATTAGAAGGTCTCAGACATTTAAGGAAACGCTTCACACAATCTACTTCTATAGTGCTTTGAATAAAATCATAGCCAAGTCTCTGTATAGATTGTTGTAGTTGTTTAGTAGTGATTAGTTGCGCGCGCGCATCGAGCTTAAGGCGAGCATGGCGAATAATATTTTTGCTCAGTTCCTCATCTTGCGCTAAGGTGTTGACTACATCATTACTAAAAGTATCTACAGAAGCTGTCATCTCTAAAAGCTTGAGCATTAAGTCTGGTCTTTTAGGCAGCGAGCCTGATGCGATGCTTTCAGTCACCCAGTCTTCGATACGTTTTAGCGAGCTGCGTTGTTTTTCTTGGCTTAATATTCTGTCCATACAAATTACCTGTAAGTCACTGCTGTGACACCTTAGTCTTGTATTTCGGGCATTTTTGGGCTTTCTTAATACTTTCCTTAGGCTATTTTTTGTAGAATAACTTAGTCAGGACTAGTCCTGGCAGAGGATAATATGGCGAAGAAGAAGGATTATGTAGTAGTTACCCTAGAATGCAGCGAGGCCCGCGCAGCTGGCGTTCCGCCTTCTCGTTACACTACTTTTAAAAACAAGAAGAAGCATCCAGACAAAATGGAGCAACGCAAATACAACAAGAACTTGCGCAAACACACTGTACATCGCGAAATCAAATAGTTTTTGATCAGTCCGTTTTTACTTGAAGATACTTACAACTCTAGAGAGGGTTCTTATCAACTCAATATTAGTTCTGGTGTTTTTCCTGCTTTATCCTTGGTGGATTTATTAGCCTTCTACGACGAGGAGTCTAGGCTAAAAGTATTAGAGTCCTGGCTCAGTCTGCAACTGGATTACAGCGAGCAGTATGGCTTGAAGAGATTGCGCGAATTGATTGTCAGCTCATTGGGCGCGGTTCGCGCAGAGAATATTTTACTTAGTACTGGCGCCTCTGAAGCTATCTATATAGTTTTTAAAACACTATGCGAAAAATATACTGCGCCAACTTTTATAGTACAAAAACCTATATATCAATCGCTTTATCAAGTTGCCGCTGATAGTGGCGCACGAATTATAGACTGGAACTATGATGCGGCTTTAAGCGCGGAAGAGAATATTGCTAATTTAGTTTTAGATGAATCAATCACTGGCTTAGTTCTTTGTAATCCTAATAACCCCATGGGTACTGTTATTCCTGATCAAGCTTTGAAATTACTCACCACTCGCCTTCAGGAGCGTAGAGCTTTAGGAGATCCAGCGCTATTAATAGTAGATGAGGTCTTTAGAGAAAGTTCTTTAGTGCCGACTAGCAGTGCTATTAGCCATGATCCAGAAGCGATAGTTATTTCTGATCTGAGCAAATCTTTTAGTTTAGCTGGTCTGCGTGTCGGTTATATTGCAAGTCGTGATCAAGAATTTCTTGCTGCTTGCTCAGCATTGAAGAACTATCTTTCATTGCGCGGGAGTACGCTGACAGAATTGATCGCTTGCTCAGCTTTTGAGCACGCAGAATTAATCATTAATCGTAATCGTGAGATCGCGGCTCACAATCTAGAAACTCTGCGCGCTAGTGATATCGACTTAGATATTCATCCAGATTATATTGGCGGTCCGGTTTTGTTTCCACGCTTAACTTGCTCAGAGACAGAAGGGTTATTCATACTAGCGGGTTCAGTCTTCGGCGGCTACCCCGATAGAATACGCATAGGATTTGGCTCTGAGCCAACTGAATTCAAAAAAGCTTTAGCCGCGCTAGAATATTCATTATGTCAAAAACCACAAGTGATCCAGCTTTAAGACCTAATTATGAGCTTAAGCACGAACATGGTGCTAACTACCATATACTCTCTGAGCCAGTGGTATTAACTCTCTTGGCGCGTTTGTCACAGCCTGCTTGCGTGCAGCCAGAAATTAGTTATTTAGTACGTGAATTATATGCTCGTCTTATTCACGAAGTAGCAGCGCGCGAGTTTCCAAGTACTGAACTTAGTGTTGCTACGCGCATGACTGAGTATGAGCCTGAGCGCGGAATATGGACTGGCACTACTATTGACGCCAGCACCAAAGCTGTGACTGTGAATATCGCTAGGGCTGGATCTCTGCCTAGCCAAGTTTGTTTTGAGTTTCTTAGTCGTCTCTTAAAACCAGAGTTAGTACGCCAAGACCACGTAGTGATGGCACGTACTGTTGATGCTGAGCAGCATGTAACTGGCGCTCGTTTCGGTGATAGTAAAATCGGTGGTGATGTTGATAACGCTATTTTGCTTTTCCCAGATCCTATGGGCGCTACTGGCTCTTCATTAATAGAAGCAGTTAATCATTACCGTAGTTACGGCAAGCCGCGCAAAATTATCGCGCTTAATCTCATTATTACTCCAGAATATTTGCAAGCACTTAAAGCTAAGCAGCCAGATGTGATAGTTTACGCACTTAGACTTGATAAGGGTTTAAGCCCAGTGCAGTATATTCTTCCTGGTGCGGGCGGGCTGGGTGAGATTATGAATAATTGATACTGCTAAATTATGTACGCCTTTGAGTAATTTAATATTTGAATCAAAAGACATAACATTTTTAATTTTGAATCTATGGATAATTATGAAACTTAAAGCATCAACAAAGCTTAATTGTTGGTCGCCATATTTTTTGATTATTTCTAAAGCATCTAATCTATCTTTGAGAGTGGGTTCTATGATCTCACCAAATTTTTTGCCCAAGATGGTTACTAAGCCAATTTTATATACTATGTTGCTATTGGTGCATTTGCTCAGAAAATTTAGGGTCTCGCTAATAATGTCAGTAGTAATTACTAGATCTTTTTGTGAATGTAAAGTAAGTAATTTCTCAGCATCTTTGTAATGAGAATCTTGTTGCAGGCAAGCGGCAATTATTAGGCTACTATCAATAAATATCATGACCCAGCTCCATATAAAATTTCATCTATCCTTTCACTATAATTGCTCGGTGGTAAATCTTTAACGATCCCCAGAATATCAGAATAATCCCTCGGTTTACGTTTTGCTTGCGTATCTTGGTTTAAGGATTCACTAAGTATCATTTCTAATTCTGAACTAATTGGCCTATGATTTACTTCGGCCCTTTGTTTTAGAGCTTTATAGTAATCATTGCTAATACGAACTGATTTGGACATAGCTGATTTTTTCTTCATGTGGTAACTTTACCACAAATGTAGGCAAGCTACCACAATATTTATGTAGAGCGAGCTTGTGCCCATTACATATATATGATATCATATATATGTATGCAAGTTGAAACTAGTTTTAGCTCCAGTCCCAAGACCAAATCCATCTGGCACTGTCAAGAATGTGGCTATGAAAGCAGTGGTTACCTAGGGCGTTGCTCGCATTGTGGGGCTTGGTCCAGTTTTATCAAGAAAAAACTAGTTAGCGCCAAAACAGCCGAGCGCAGCCGTAAACCTAAACATGGAATTTTTCTTAGTCCAGAAACCGAAGTGATGACTCTTGATGAAATTCCAGACACTCAGCAAAAACGTTTAGCTTCTAACTCTAATGAGTTTAATCAAGTGCTTGGTGGTGGTGTGGTCGCTGGTAGTATCACGCTGATTGGTGGCGAACCGGGCATCGGTAAATCCACTCTGCTTTTGCAGCTTGCTACTGGTTTTGCCGCGACTACGCCGGTGCTTTATGTCAGCGCTGAAGAGAGCTCAGAGCAAATCAAAATTCGTGCGCGGCGTTTGGGATTAGTTTCAGGTGGCAATAATGACCCCGACGGGTCGTCGTTGCGCTTGCAACGCCAAGAAGCAATTAATAATTTGCTAATCAGCACCGAAAACAACCTCGAGAATCTACTTGAACAAGTACGCGAGAAGCAACCAGGGCTCATCATCATCGATAGTATTCAAACTATATACTTGCCAGAGATAGACTCTATACCCGGCTCCCCGACTCAGATTCGTGAGTGTGCGGCTAATCTGATGCGCTTCGCTAAAAGTAGTGGCATACCGATTTTTCTTGTCGGTCATATCAATAAAGACGGTGATATAGCTGGTCCTAAAATACTTGAACATATGGTTGACACAGTCTTGCAGTTCGAAGGTGAGCGTGATGTTAGTATTCGTATTTTGCGTAGTGCTAAAAATCGTTTTGGTAGCACCGATGAAGTTGCACTCTTCACAATGTCTGAAACAGGTTTGCATGATCTAAGCAATCCTTCTCAATTATTTCTCAGTGAAAGAGCTGGTGGCATAGTTTTCGCTAGTAAAGAAGGTAAGCGCTCATTACTTCTTGAGATACAAGCATTAGTTCTGGGTTCAGAGTATTCTAATCCTAGGCGCGTTGCTAATGGCATTGAACTGGCGCGCTTGCAGCAGATACTAGCTGTAATTGAGAAACGCCTTTCTCTAAGCCTGACTAAGACTGATGTTTACTGCAATGTAGCGGGTGGCATGTCTATTCGTGAGCCAGCTGCTGATCTAGCTATAGCACTTGCCATTATTACAAGTGCGAATGATCAACTAGCTGTGCGTTTTCAAGATACTGTCGCTTTAGGTGAGCTTGGGCTTACTGGCGAGCTGCGCTCTATTTCTAATCTTGAAGCTAGAGTGCGCGAGGCTGCCAAGTTAGGCTTCAAACGGGTTTTGTGTCCGATGCAGGATAAGGGGGAATTAGGTAAGTATGCCGCGAAGTATAAGATTGCTGTTGAGCCGATAAGAAATATAGCTGAAATTTTATAACTTCTCTACGCAAAGTGCTCTTTCAGCAGGTAGATACGCCCAAAGTAAACCCGGTTCCCAAGCTGGCTTAAGCTCAGTTGAGATTTTATAAATATAGAGACTTTTGATAATTTCAAGTGAGCGATGATTACCCATACCGCGTGGATCATTAGCTAACCTAGTTTTAAGACTAACAGCGTCTTTTTTGCTGTCGCAAAAAGCGGGTCCAGGCTTAGAACCAGAGGTGCGACAGAGTATGGCAATACTACCATCATCACGTGGCGAAGCCAAGACAAACACAGCATCTTGCTCTTTTTGAGCGGTGAACATCAGGGACTATTCTAGCTTAAAACCCCTAGTTTATGGGGCTTAACTAGCCCTTAACCTTAAGGGGGTCTTTTATATATATGGTGGATACTACCAATCTCGATCCGCGAGCAGCAGCGACGGTTACCCCTGATAAAGCGCGTAGTAGCGTACAAGAAGCGGCCACGGATATTTTAGGTGTATTAAAAAATATTACAACAACTCAAGGTGATGTTGAAGCTATTCAACTTGATCTGATTAATGAAGATGGCAGTATTGATACAAATTATCGTGGTGAAGCTTTCGGTACTCAAAGCTTAGTACTTAATGACTTGTTTGATATTAAACAAAAAATCTATATGCAAACAGACGCTTCGCGTCTAGCTGAGTTAGGTAGTTTAAGCAGTAGAGTTTTCCAGAGAAAATATGCCATAGTCTCTCGTTTAATGGCTGAAGATTTATCAAGAGGCAAAATATCTAAAGATCAATATTTAGATATGCAGAAAGCAATGATAAACGGCGGTCCAGCCTTGAATGCCATCTTAGCTGATTACAAACAGCAAACCATAGCAGGTAAAAGTCGTTTGCAAGGATTTGATGACTTGGTTGGAATCTTCAATGAAGTAGTTACTTTCCGCCAACAAGATGGAAGTGGTGGAGCACCAGTAGAATTTACCGATACTATTGAGCATAAATTTAATAGTGACGTTACTGCTCCAGGTGGAGATTCTAGCCTTTCAACGGCAAGTAGAATGCAAGTTTATACAGATGCTCTTGAAGGTCCTAACAGTATCATTGATCAACTGCAGTCAAAAAAAATTAGCGTTGCTGAATTTTTAGATCAACAAAGGTTAATGGTTGATACCCTGCTTAATAGTACTCGTTTAAAAAGCATAGATTCCTATATTGATCAGCATAAAACAGCCATAGAGGCTTTATTAAGTGGAACAGCTTTTGATGGAATTAACCTTAATCCTGCTCAGTCCTGGAATGATCTACAAGCTAATATTGATCAACTAGTAGCTAATTTGTTGAATTTTGCTTTTAATGGTGTTGATTCAAGTTTAAATTTAACTAAGAATGCGAATAATACTACTTTTGCTTCAGGAGTAAATGGCATTAACTTACAGCAAATCGCTGCTAATTTTGAATATGTTGAGATTGATGATGGTGATGATGATTATGGTTTGAAGACTAATCTTGACACGGCAGATCGTATTCTAAACGGTAGAGTTTTTAAATCAGATCTCAATGGTCAATCAAGCATGGAAAAAGTAATGAATTATATTTTTTCACTTGCAGCTGCAGCAGAGACTACAACCCTTAGTGCGGCTGAGGCTAAATTGAAAAACTTAGGTCAATTATCCGAATCACAACTAACTTTGTTTGTTAAATCAGAACGCTTTGTTGATGGGGGATATCTTCTTAGTAAAGACAAGCAAGTTGATTTCAACACAGTGATTAATGATTTTGTTAATGACAATATTCAAGAGATTACAGGATTATCTCAGGGGCAATATTATTATCAAACCAATACCGTAGGAACAGTTTCTTTTACTTACCCAGCTGCAAATGGCGACAAGGTTGTGAGATACCAAGGTCTTAATTTTGCGGTTCCTGAGGCCACTTTAAATACGATCATTGGCATTGGCTCTAAGAGTTATGCAGATTGTGATTCAACTGAACTTAAAGCGTTGCAAGATTTTGCCGTGGAGTATAATCGAGCAGGTATAGTAGAAAAGCAAATACAGAATAATGTCTCAGTAGTTCTTGAAGACCATCGCACCATGACGGATGTGATTAATGGTGATAAAAGACTTGAGGGTGTAGATTACAATAGCCTTTCACAGACTGAAAAGTTATTTGCCGGTACTAATGGTAAGGTACATTCAGTAGAAGACATTACTAAAGCTAAACTGAACACTTCTAGCAGCGAATATATTCCAGAACTAGCTGATGATGGTAGTTTGCAACTTAATAGTAGTTTTGAAGCATTGAGGGATGTTAATGGTTTTGAAGTTTCAGATTATGGCATCACCTATACTACAAGTGCTGGTGTTACCACGGCTATAGCTGCTAATGGACGAATAATAGATCCTTCTACTTATACTCTTGACGCTAATAATAAAGTTGTCAAGAAAAAGAAAATAGATGCTGATGGTAATGAAATAGCTTTACCTTTGATTAATAGTAAGGGTAATGTAGTTAGCGTTGCAGATCTTAAGAAAAATTCCCAAGGCGAATTAGTTATCCCTATTCAAGATCGCTTAGGTAATAAAATTAATTTATTAACCGAGAATGGACAGCCGGTATTTAAGCTGAAAGTCAATACCCAAGAAGCTAAGCAGAACATGGTTTCTAATCCTATTACTCAAGCTAGAGAAGTAATTAACTCTCCAGTGCTGAGTCGAGGTAATTTAGTTGCACCAGATTTTGTAGACATTAGATCTGATGTTAGTGGTAGTTATTTTATGGCTGGTACTACTAGAGTAGATATAGATTCTAGTACTAAAGAAATTATTAGTATCAATGGCATGAATGTTTCTGAAATGGATATAGCCGCTCTAGTTAAGGCTGGCAAAGAAGAATTAGCTTTGCATTATAATGCTGACGGAAAGCTAGAAATTCCAAGTGATGCAACGATTAGTCATGAGCTTGTCAATTTTGGTGAATACGAAGGTTCATATAAAGATGTTTTTTATTTCGGTGATAACAACAATCGCAAAATGGCTATCCTCAGTGATGAAGGTCCTTATATAGAAGCTTTTGCTTCTGTAGATACTAAAGGTCGTCAGCAAAGTTGGAGTCCGGAATTAATTAATGTAGTGAGAAACGCTAATGGCGAGGCGATATCACTTATAGATGCTGATTCTAAAACTGCTTTAGTGCAATTACAAATGAAGCGTAGCAATCAAGCACAAATGCTTTATGCGATAGAAGATTTAGCAGCTAGTAAACAAAACTCTGAAATTATAGGAGCTAAACTACCAGAGCCGCGTAGCGACGGTACTATACCAAATAAACAAACAGCTCCACCAGCACTTAGCCCAACGGTATCAGCAATGGCTATAGCTAAGCTTGGTGCTGAATTAGTGCAAAGAGCAGAAAATATCAAAGAAATAAGAATTAATCCTGAGGCTATTGATTCAGCTCAAACTAGTTTGAAAAATACTATAACTAAGTTTAATGACAAGACTAGTACAAGCTATACAGCAGCAAATCAAGCTTTAAGAGATATTTTACTGGAGCTTCAGCAGACTGCTATAGATACGCAAGGAGATTTAAGTAAGAAGAAAGCAGACTTTGCCGATGCGAAAATAGCATTAGAGACTGCTGGTGGTGCTATTGATACATATAAAACTAACATGTTGAGTTTATTCGATCTTATAGGTGCTCCAATTGATGAAGACAACCTAGGGGCTGATCCTATAGATACTCTCAAGAATATAGCTGATAAATTTGACGATAATTCAGTGCGTAATAAAACTATTAGCGAATATATTACCGCAATTGACCGTAATCAAATGTCAGTTCCTGTAGGTATAAGCAAAGTTAATTTTATAGCTTACCTAAGTTCTATTAATGATCAGACTCAATTAGCCGTTAACACTAACGCTAGAATTCACGATGTCTACAATTCAACCAGTGCTAATCCGATTATGCAAGCCTTGGGTGGAGAAAATCAAAATATTCAAATTAAAAATTTACTAGATGATAACGGAGATTTAACGGCTGCAGCAAAGAATTTGAATATGCTGAAAGCTAATGGCGGCTCAATTGAAGAAGTTGATTTAAAGAACTTTTTAACTAATAATTTACGCGTAGGAAAGGAATTGGGAGAGATTTTTGATGCCGTAGATCTTAATGGTCGTAATTTTAATGAACTAACTCATGATTACGAGAATGCTTTACAAGGAAAGGGTGGTAGAAATAAAGCGGCACTAAGAAATAATTATCTAAATGCTGCTCTTGCATTAAAAGACGCAGTAATGAAAGCTTTTGATTCCTCTGACACTGCTACTTTGGGTGATTCAATTGAAGAGAAAGCAATGCTAGTACTAAAAGAACAGAGTAAAGATCCTAATAACAAAATAGGTGAAGCTTTAGCTGATATACGCAAATCTATAGACAATTTCTCAACTGAGATTAACGCTTTTACTGGTAGCCTAGAGACTACTTTTGGTGGCGGTACTACTAAAAGCAACGCCGAAGCCAAAAAAATCCAAGAACTAGTTCTTCTAACCCTTGTCTTGAGTATTTTTGAAGAGAGCGATTGGGATGCTGCCCAAGCTGAGACTGATACTAGTCGTTATGAAATTACTGATGATGCGAGTTAATATTACCTAACTTCTCTACTCCAGTTTTCACTCTAATAGCCGCTGATACTGTTTCCAAGAATAGAGGATGCGGTCTACCTGGACGTGATTTAAACTCTGGGTGGAACTGACAAGCAATAAAACAAGGATGCTCTGAGCGCGGCAGTTCTATGATCTCTACTAATAGACCATCAGGAGAAGTGCCTGAGAATACTAGACCTTTCTCTTCAAGACGATCACGATAGAAGTTATTCACTTCATATCTATGTCTATGTCTTTCGTAGATAGTATTGCGATCTGTGAAATTCTCTGCTTCAGACCACCAAGTATTAGTGTTCTGGTAAGCAGCTTCAGCGATAGAGCCAGGCTTCAATACGCAAGGATAACGGCCTAATCTCATAGTGCCACCCTTATCTTCTATGCCAGATTGACTTTCCATTAGGTGAATCACAGGATACGGCGATTGCGGAGCGAACTCAATACTATTAGCATTAGCAAGTCCAACTACATTGCGCGCGAACTCCACAACTGAACACTGCAAACCAAGACAGAGTCCCAGCATAGGTTTGCGGCTTTCACGGGCGTAACGAATAGCCAGTAATTTGCCTTCTATACCTCTATCTCCGAAGCCACCAGGGATGCAGATCATATCGACATCACTTAATTGACGCGCAGCATCTTCGTAAGTATTAATATCGTCAGAAAGTATCATCTTGAAATTCGGCTCGAAACCTTTTTCAGCAGCAGCGTGTTTAATCGATTCGACTACAGAAATATAAGCGTCACCGAGCTTAACGTACTTACCGACAATAGCTACTGTCAAACTACCTTTATTAGGGTTTTTGAGTTTATCGACTGTAACGCGCCAGCTATCCAAGTCTGGTACACGATTCTCTAGATGTAGAGTTTCTAATACTCTTGCAGCTAACCCTTCCTTCTCTAATTCCAGCGGCACTTCATAAATAGATTTACAATCTCTGCTCTCTATTATGTTTGGTATAGATACGTCAGTGAAGAGACTTAATTTTTCGCGCAGTGATTTAGGAATAAGTTTATCCGAGCGCAGCACCAAAATATTAGGCTGAATACCTTTTGAGCGCAGTACTTCAACGCTGTGTTGCGTAGGTTTGGTTTTAAGTTCATTAGCAGCGCGGATATTAGGAACTAGCGTAACGTGGATATAGACTACGTTGTCGCTACCTACATCTTTGCGGAATTGACGAATCGCTTCAAGGAATATAGAACTTTCAATGTCACCGACAGTACCACCTACTTCGATAATTAAAATCTCAGCTTTACTTTCTATAGCCGCTTTGCGAATTTTGTCTTTGATCTCATTAGTTACATGCGGAACCATCTGCACAGTGCCACCGAGATATTCACCACGACGCTCCTTAGAAATCACATCAGAATAGATGCGCCCAGCAGTGATGCTGTTAGATTTCTTCAGGTTCGAATCGATAAATCTCTCGTAGTGCCCAAGATCCAAATCAGTCTCAGCTCCATCCTCAGTTACATAGACTTCACCATGTTGATATGGCGACATAGTACCGGGATCGACGTTGAGATAGGGATCTAACTTCTGGATAGATACTTTATAGTCACGCTCGCGCAAAAGCCGACCTAAGCTCGACGCCACAATACCTTTTCCTAGGCTGCTTACAACCCCACCAGTTATAAAAACATATTTGGTCATTTCGCCGCGCCTTTTTTAGTCATGCTTGGCACTTTAATGTAAGTAGCTTCAGAATCTGGCGCATTAGCTATCATCGCTGCTAGCTCAGTTTGGCTGGTCGCTACTACTTCATCAGGGCGCACTATATGAGTGAACTCAAGCGCGCCGACCATAGGTTCAGTATTAGAAGTATCAAGTTCCCCTAGAGTTCCAACGTAATCAAGGATCTTAGTTAAGTCCTCTGACATTTTAGTGATCTCGGCTTCGCCAAGAGACA
>CAZQXM010000007.1:20035-30734 GCA_964597205.1 uncultured Gammaproteobacteria bacterium | reverse complement strand
TCATAAACACTGTTTCTACTTGCAAGTGTCCGGTCGGTACTATACCTACAGATTGCGAAGCGCCACCTTGTTCGAATTGGATTTGTTCAGCTCGACAGGGTGCTAGGCTGTTTAGAAGCCCTAGACTTAATAGGATTGTAATTAGACTGCTTTTCACGATGCTTACTAGATTATGCTGCAAACTTGTTAGTTTGTGCAAAAACCAGGGCTTATAATCTATAAAGATGGGTCTTATTAATCTTGAAGCTTTAAAGAATTTTCGAGATAGCAAATATGCTAGGCAACTAGTGTTTAAGACTGATAATGTCGAGATTATTCTAATGTGTTGGCTACCTGGTCAGGGTACTCCAGTGCATGACCATGGTCGCTCAGATGCTTTAACTATGGTAGTAGAGGGCGAGATGACTTGTGCTACTTATGGTCAGGATCATTCGGTTCAACGCTCAGTTTTAAGTAAGGGTGAAATTGAACATATAGCTGTTGGTATCAAGCACGAGGCTTGGAATAATTCTCAGAACAACCTTGTAACTTTACATATATATTCACCACCACTTGAAGCGGCTATTAAAGAACAGAGTCTTGCTTATGATAACCAAAGTATAGAGAAATCAGTTGAGCATGAAGATGAGACTCGTAAATATTTTATAGGAACTGCCGCGCCGGAGAACACGACTGGATCTAAAAAACGTAAGACTATAGTAATTATCGGTGCTGGTTTTAGCGGCTCTCTAGTTGCTAGCCATTTACTGAAAGCTGCTACTGAAGAAGAGACCCAAGTCATATTAATAGAACGAGCTGCTAAATTTGCTAGAGGCTTTGCTTACTCTACTAATAGTAGTTACCACTTACTTAATGTGCCGGCTGGCAAAATGAGCGCCTTGCCAGATCAGCAAGATCACTTCCTTAGATGGGCACAGAAGATTGATGAAAACATTCAAGCAAGCACTTTTGTGCCGCGTATGCTTTATGGTCAGTATCTTGAAACAGTTCTTAATGAAGCCATCCAAAATAAATCAGCAGGTCTCAGCTTTAAGCGTATTAATGATGAGGCACTAAGTCTAAGTATCGATGATAAGAAAAAAATAGCTTTAATTCACTTAGAGAGTGGTATTGATCTGCAGGCTGATCAAGTGGTTTTGGCTTTGGGTAATCATCCGTCTAAAAACCCTTCAGCCAAGCATGCTGATTTTTATAGTAGTGATAAATATGTTGGAGATCCTTGGTCTAATGCTTCATTAAGCGGCGTGAAAACTGATGATGTGATATTGCTAGTAGGTACAGGGCTTACCATGGTGGATAAAGCTATAGAACTCAATGGTAAGAAGCATCATGGCAAGATTTATGCCCTATCTCGACATGGGTTGGTACCACAGAAACACGACTTGCAAGCTGGCCTAGTTGAGATTGATTATGCTGCAATTAGCAGGCTAACTTCTCTTAGAGAGATACTAAAATTTATACGTCAAGAAATCAAACTAGTAACTACTATGGGCGGCGACTGGCGTGCTTATTTCGATGGACTTAGACCTTACACTCAAAAAATCTGGCAAAAGCTTAGTCTCAAAGATAAAAAAAGATTCTTCAGGCATCTAAGACCATACTGGGATGTACATAGACATAGAATCCCCACTCAAGCGGCTATTGTTTTCGATACCATGCTCAATGCCGGTCAATTAGAGCTTCTTTCGGGTAGAATCCAAAACTATCAAATCCAAGCTGATAAGGTGCAAGTGACCTATATAGATAGAAATTCCAATCAATCTAAAACTATCAGCGTCTCTAAGGTGATTAATTGTACTGGTTCAGAAATAGATTTTTGCCAGATCCAAGACCCGCTAATAGTAAATCTTATTAAACAAGGTTTGCTTTGCTCAGATGAGCTCGCTCTGGGACTTAAAGCCGACGAGCATGGCGCGCTTATAGATACTAGTAATAAAGTTAGTGATATACTCTTCACTCTTGGACCCCCGCTCAAAGGTCAACTCTGGGAGTCAACAGCAGTGCCTGAAATAAGGATGCAAGCTAAAAAATTAGCTCAGCATTTAACAGTTGTTCACAATAAATCTATTTACCGCTAGAACGTCTCTGACTAGTGCTTGGTTTACGTGCTGCAGAGAATTTGCTGCCACTAAAGCCAGCTCCAGACTTGCCACCTTCGCTTCTGCCACCACCGCCGAATTTACCGCGTGATGATCCACCACCGAAGCCGCCTCTAGACTTGCCGCCTTCGCTTCTTCCGCCGCCACCGCCGCCGAATGATCTGCCACCACCACCGAATGATGATTTGCCAGCACCACCACCGAACGAGCGTCCGCCACCTGATCTGCGTTTATTGCTAGGAGCAGCTGAATCGACATCTGGATTGAAGTCTACGTCTTCACCAAGAATATGGTATTTCTCTTCTACAATGAATTTTTTAAGAGCAGCAGGGATGTCTTCACGACTTATACCTTCTTCTTCGAAATCTCTTATAGCTTTAAGATATTTTTTACGCGTTGAATTGGTAAGCGTAGTTTCAGTAATAATTTGCTGCCAAGCTTCTAAAGTTTCTATATTAAGTTCTTTGAGTGATGGGATCTTGCCGCAAGTGATATTACCAGAGTTACGGCGCGCAATACGCTCTATATGCTGGCGCTCAGAACCAACAGTGAAAGTTATAGCTAAACCAGTTTTACCAGCTCTACCGGTTCTACCAATACGGTGAACATAGTCTTCGTCATCTCTTGGTAAATCAAAATTAAATACAGCATCAACGTTATCCACGTCTATACCACGAGCAGCAACGTCAGTTGCAATCAGTAATCTAACTTCATCTTGACGGAAACCTTTCATGACCATGTCACGTTTGTTCTGTCTTAGATCACCATGCAAACCAGCGGCAGCGAAACCATCTTTGCGAAGATCTTCACAAAGATCATCTACTCTTCTCTTAGTATTGCAGAACACTAGAGCTGAACCAATCTTATGGAAAGCGATTAAGCGTTTAAGAGCTTGTAATTTACTTTTGTTTTTAAGTGAGTAATAAACTTGATCAATTTGCGGACTAGAAGCCTTACCAGCAGTAACGTCCACGTGCTGAGCGCCAGATAAATATTTTTTAGTTAGCTTGAGGATCTCAGGCTGCATAGTCGCTGAGAACATAACAGTCTGTCTATCAGCTGGAGTGTCTTTGATAATAGTTTCGATAGCATCAGTGAAACCCATATCAAGCATACGATCAGCTTCATCTAGTATTAAGTGCTTAATTTTACGCAATTTAATAGTGCCTCTGCGCATATGATCCATCACTCTACCTGGAGTACCGATCACCACTTGAGGTCCTCTTTGAAGAGCCTTAAGCTGAGTGTAGATGCTCTGACCGCCATAAATAGCAAGAGATGATAGTTTAGGATGATATTTCATCAGTAGTGAGAATTGTTCAGCTACCTGCACCGCAAGCTCGCGAGTAGGACAGAGTATAAGTGCTTGTAAATCCTTAGAGTTAGGATCTAGCTTCTCGATAGTAGGGATAGCAAAAGCGGCAGTTTTACCTGTGCCAGTACCAGCTTGACCGATTAAATCGTGATTATCAAGCAAGATAGGTAGGGTGCGCGACTGAATTTCAGTAGCATTAGTAAAGCCCATATCGCTGATAGCGTCTAGGGTAGGCTTTGATAAATTAAGACTTGTAAATGTGACCAAGTCTATAAGACTAACAGGTATATCTATAAAAGTAAGATATTAATACATATTTCTTTAGCATTAACGTGCGATTAGGCACGTTAATGCGCTTCCGCGGGCTAGTGCACAATCTAAGCTCCCGCATACCCCTGTATTTTTACCTAAATCGGGAATACTATATTTATATGAAAAACCTATCTAAATCTATAGTAGTAGCAATCAATTTAGCGGCTTTAACTTGTCCGGCTTGGGCAGTTAATATAGTCCCGAGCAAAAAGAATCTCAGGTTTAATGATAATAGTAACGCAGTTACATTTAGCGTCACGCTTGATGATAATATAACCGCGCTGACTGGTTCTGGCACTATTAATGCGAGCCTTAAACTTAATTCGAAATTATTCAGCGCAGCATCAACGACCGTCGCTATTCCTTATACAGATGGAGTGATCGGTACTAGCGAGCCGATTACTGTAACGCTACTGAATTCAGATGTAACTAAGACTGCGACATCACCGTTTAGTATTAAATTCTCAGCGGCTGATGCTAAGAAGTATAAGCTCAAAAGCTATAAAGGCAAATTTAATTTAGATGCTGAGCCAATACAAGTAAGTGGTAAAGTAACTATTCCAGAAGCTGATGCTTCAAGTTTTCAAGCAAGAACCCTAAAGAAACTAGCTAAACTTAAAGCTAAATCTATTGCCCCACTTAATACTGATAATCCGGATGGAGTTCTCGTTGAGCTTGTGCCTATTGATACTGCGACAGGTGAGGTTACTGGAGATGCTGTGGCTTCAGCTCTAACAGATAGTAAGGGTAACTATGAGATGGACATGCCTACTACTGCTGAGTTTGGAACTAGTTATGCTGTGATGGTGGAGGGTGATGCTGGTGAAACAATGCATGCCCCATTATTTGGCACTGAAGTGAATGTTAATCCAGCAACTGAGGTGTTGTTCGATTTAACTCAAGAAGCGACAGAAGATCCTACTGCTATAGGTCTTAGTGTTGGTGCCGAGTTTGATTTGCAAAACCTTACTGATGTTGAAGCTGAAGGTCTTAATGATAAGTTTGATAGTCTAAATCCACTATACGAAGAGACCTTATCAGATTCTGTCTCAAGTTTAAGAGAGCAGTATGAGAGTTTCTTGAATAATATGCTTGGTGCAGCGGCGGATGATGATCTTGCAGGCACTAGTACGGATATTGGTGAAGCTGCTGAAGGTGTTGCTGGTCTGTACAATGTGAGTTTCTTTAATGTAAGTGTTAGCTCAGAGACTAGACTGCGCATGTCAGTTGAGCTTGCTGCTGCAAAAATGTCTAAGCCTGATGAAGTTGGAGCTTTCGCGGTAACGCCGTTCCCTTCATTCTCTACTCAAGCTTCGCTTGAAGAGTTCCATCAACATGGCGGACCACAAGATGGTGGCGGACAGCAAGGTCCTAATGATGGCGGACAACAGGGTGGAGGCAACCCTGGTGATATTCCTCCGGAAGGAAGTGGTGGACAAACTCCTACTGCTAAAGTTGGTTCCAATAACGTTAATGATTGCTATGATGTTACGGCTTTTTCTGAAGGCGCGCACGAAGTTAATGGTACAGATGACGGCAACTTTTATATGACGGTTAATAGTGAGAGGGTTATCAACTTCGCTCAACCGGCTGAAGAGCAGTCAGGATCTACTCCAGAAGGCGATATTTTTACATATCGTTATATTCCAAATGTTATGAATATGTACCCAGTTGGTGATGGTATGTTCCTTTCTACTCAGTATAGTCAAGGCATAAGTACTAACCCTGGAGGAACTTCTTCTGAGTATGATGTTGGTTTCGCTAGCATTATTAAGAGATCAGAGCTTAGTCAAGGTGAGCTTGATGGAGACTATGGCTTAGTTGGCTTAGGATATAGCATGGGCACTGAAAACTATGGTGCTAATTCTTTTATCGGTGATCTTACTATAAGTGGCACTAATGTAAGTTTTAATCTTGATTCTGTTGAAAGAAGTGTGATTAATACTGGTTGTGGTTCAAGCTTTACTTTGACTTCTGATTCTAAAGAAGATAGTGGTACTGCTGTTCTTGATATTTCTAATGACAGACTAGATATTGCTGTTCAAGGTGATGCGGGCGAAGATTCATTGTTTACTGGTTTTGCTAGATCTGATGCTAAAGTCTTATCACTTGTTTATGCTAGTGATAGAGGTGCTCGTGGTTCTAGGACTGATTTTGGTGGTGAATCACGTAATGTTATTAGTAATGCTGATAGACAGGTAACTATTGCAGTCAAGAAGCCTAGCTCGACTCCAGATTTGAATGGTAAAACCTATCGTCTTTTAAGTCTTGGGTTTTCTTTCAATGAACAAGGTGGCAGAACTATTACCACTGGCGAAGTTGGTACTTTAAGTTTTACTGGTAGTACCGCGACGGTAGCTGGCGTAACGCAAAGTGTATTTAGTGTAGAGAGCGAAGGTGCTGATTTGACTGCAACTACTGCTGATCTTAGCTCTAGCTCAGCCGCTACTATTGGCAGCGATGGAGCTATAAGCCTTACTATTGGTACCGAAGCTGCTACTGGTTATATTGCAAGTGATAGAAGTTTAATAGTATTAAGTACTAGTTCTGCGACTGGACTTGGTCTTTACTTCGCGATATTACAGCAGTAAATTGTCATCCTGAACGAAGTGAAGAATCCTGATGCTACTTCTTTAGCAATGTAGTACGCTTCTTAAGGTAGTTCTCATAAGTTCCTTTGAAGACTATCATTCTGCCTTCATGGAACTCCCAGATCTGAGTAGCGTGGTTATTAATAAAATACCTATCGTGCGAAATACAAATGACTGTACCTTCGTAAGATTTAATTGCGGCTTCAACAGCTTCTTGAGAAGGTAAATCTAGATGGTTAGTAGGTTCATCTAATAGTAGAGTGTTAGGTCCAGTGACCATAAGCTTGGCTAAGGCTAATCTGGCTTTCTCACCTCCACTAATCTTACCTACTTCCTTATATACCTGATCATTAGGGAATAAAAACCTACCAAGAATTCCTCTAATCTCAGTTGGTGAAGTGCCTGCTGGCATTGCTTCCTCTAGAGTCTTAAGTACAGTGAGATTAGGATCTAAGATTTGCAGTTGATGCTGAGCGTAATAACCAAGCTTCACCCTCTCATCGAACTTAATGGTGCCAGTATCAGGAGTCTCTATACCTACTAGCATTTTGAATAAGGTAGTTTTACCACAACCATTAGCACCAAGTATAAATACTCGCTGCGGTTCTTCGTTAGTCCACTCCAATTCAGCGCTGACGTTCTTGTATAACAAGGTATCCCCGAAACCCTTACTAACTTTATCTATCCTCAATACATCTCTACCACTAGGATTAGGGAAAGGGAATTTAAAATGTAAACGCTTAAGTTCAGCTTTAGGCGCTTCAATAATTTCAACTTTAGCGAGTTGTTTCTCACGGCTTCTAGCTTGAGTTCCTCTCGCCGCGCTAGCTTTGAAACGCTCTACGTAAGCGGTTTGTTCGGCTAGAGTTTTAGCTTGGCGTTCAGCCGCCGCAGTCTGGATCTCACGATTAATTCTGCGTTGTTCTACATACTGGCTGTAGTTGCCAGAATAGAGAGTGAGCTTACCGCGCTCAAGTTCGGCGATCTCAGTGACTACCTGATCTAAGAAGCGTCTATCGTGCGAAACCACTACTATGCCGTTAGGGTAAGTGCGCAAGAAGTTCTCTAACCACTCGCAAGCTTCCATATCGAGGTGATTGGTCGGCTCGTCCATTAGAATTACATCAGCTTCTTGCAGAAGAACTTTAGCTAGGTTGATGCGCATCTGCCAGCCACCACTAAAATCACTCACTAGTCTATCTAGTTCATCAAGACTGAATCCTAGCCCCGTGACCATGCGTCCTATCTTCTCAGGCAGCTTGGCTACATCAGTGCGCTCTAGGCGAGCCTGCACTTCAGCGAGACGATTAAGTGCATTCATTAAATCATCATCAGTAAACACAGCTAGATTATCGATTAATTGAGCTTCTTCTTTTTCTAGCTCTTTGATTTCGGTGAAGATACTATATAGTTCTTCGCGCAAAGTATGCTCTGGATTAAGCTCTGGGTTCTGGGATAAATATTGCACGCTAACATGCGCCGCTTTAGTTACTTCACCTTGATGAGAATTAATTTCTTGAGTCAAGCATTTAATGAAGGTAGATTTTCCAGCACCATTAGCCCCAACCAGTCCAATGCGACTCTGTGGAGTAATTTTCAATGAAACATCGTCTAAGACCTGATGATCACCAAAATTTATTGAAAGGTTTATGGCTTGTAATAACATGATGCCAAAAACTAAATTATCATGGCGTTGGCTCTAGTGCCCAAACCTTAACGTAATCTATATATGTATAGTCCGGTAGTTTTTTAGCCTTGATGTCTCCAGCCCAGCCGCCCATATTAGTACTGAATATAAGGTAGAGGGGCACGTCGGCTACTCGCTCGCTTTCTAGGCGCGCGATTTCTACTCCGTCTGTGTACCAGGTTAGTAGATTCGGCGCCCAGTGCAGCCCAAAAGTAATATAGTCAGCTGGACTAGTCTTAAGCTCATAACCATTACTAAAACTTTTTAGATCTTCGCGAAACCTATCCCAGTGAGCAGCGTAGTGCATCTCGTTAGGTTTCCATTTCGTAAGATGCTCTACTATATCTATCTCCATGCCTTTACCTAAACTTGTGTTATTTGCATGTAGTTCATAGGTAGAGCGGCGACCATTGCTTTTGAAGTTGTCACCTCGATCAGGCATCAGCCAGAAAGCT
The DNA here is from genome assembly GCA_964597205.1 of uncultured Gammaproteobacteria bacterium. Classification (GTDB taxonomy): domain Bacteria; phylum Cyanobacteriota; class Vampirovibrionia; order LMEP-6097; family LMEP-6097; genus CAYUFH01. The sequence goes on along the minus strand of CAZQXM010000007.1, from coordinate 22,275 downwards.
GGCCAGAGTCCACGCGCGCGTGGAAGTTTCATTCGCGCTTCTATATACCCGTAACGCTGAGTGAACTTGCCGAAACTATCTACGTAACCCGAAGTAAATTTGGTTTTATGAAATTTACCATCAGCTTTTGGGATTTCTAGTTTCTCGCGGCGAGAGACTATAACCAGGTTGCCGTTATCGACATAGACATTCTCAGCTTGAAAAGCGGCCTTGCCTTTACTTAGAGTCAGCTTGCCGTCAGGCTGGGCTAAGTTCCAGTACTGAGGATTAAAACTATCGAACTCATCGCTAAAAACTAAGTTCCAGTTGCCGGGCACTGGTGGCTGGGCTTGGGTTTTAAGAAAAAGATTGAAGCTAAAGTAGAGTAGCGTTATGCAGAGTAATCTGGTGCTTGAGTTCATAATGATATTCTACTACTAAGATTTTAGGCGAGCAGAATTAGATTTTTGGTAGCGCAGCAGAATTTGCAAAATATGCCAGCACTTGATCTTGCAAGCGAATAAGATCTAGTCCATCTAGCGAACCCTCGAAGCCCTCCATGTTTTTTACTGCTCTGTCTAAGACTTTCCTTGCGCCTACTAATCGCGATTCTCTGTGCAAGTACAGCGCTACGCAAAATTGTATAAGTGCTTGATAGTGACGGCGGTCATTGCCCTGATAATTACGCCAAAATTCTTCCAAGCAGTCGTGGGCTTCATGGAATTGCTCTTGGTTAAAGAGTTTTATTGCTGCTTCTAAAGAACTGTTCATCTGCCTTGAGTGCTAAAATCATAATACAGTTCTTTTTAAGGAGGTTCTATGAAACGATTTGTTAGTTTACTACTCTTGGTTCTCGTTATTTTTACAGCTTTAGTGCCCGCTCCAGCTCAGGCAGCTGCCGGAACTAAAGGCAATATTACTGGTAAGACTGTAGTAGGTGGTTTGCTTTCTTTGATAATTTGGCCGGGCATAGGTCAAGCAATGAATGATGCACCTGGTAAAAAAGTTGGCACTCATGCTCTAGTAGGTCTCTTGCCTCCGTTTAGATTTTGGTCAGCCTATGACGCCTTGTATGATCGTAAAGGTGGTTATTGGAATGGGAAGGTGTGAAAAGCTTCCATTGAACGGTTTTTTTGAGGGCAGATTTATGCTATTATATATGTAAGTGTAACTTGTGAATATAGAGAAACCTAAAAAAAATACCTTTGAGAACATCAAGTGCGTTACAGATGATGGTCAAGAGTATTGGTTTGCCAGAGAACTAGCTCAGGCATTAGATTACTTGGAGTATAGAAATTTTAAGCCAGTTATTGAGAAGGCTAAAAATTCCTGCAAAAACAGTAAGCAAAAGATTTCAGACCATTTCGTGGACGTGCACGATATGGTTGAAATCGGCTCAGGAGCTGAAAGAGAGCTTGATGATATAAAACTTTCTCGTTATGCCTGCTATCTTATTGTTCAGAATGGAGATCCTCGCAAAGAAATTATTGCTAGAGGGCAGACGTATTTTGCAATTCAAACCCGCAAGCAAGAATTAGAAAGCGATGGTAGTTTTAAAGCTCTTAGTGAAGATCAAAAGCGATTATTACTTCGTAATGAGCTTAAAGAACACAATAAAAATCTAGCTTCAGCAGCTAAAGATGCTGGCGTGCAAGCAGGGTTAGATTTTGCAATATTTCAAGACCATGGTTATAAAGGTTTATATGGTGGGCTTGCGGCTAAGGATATTCATGTGCATAAGAAGCTGAAGAAGAGCCAGCAAATACTAGATCATATGGGTAGTACTGAGCTTGCGGCTAATTTGTTTAGAGCAACACAGACAGAAGAGAAACTTAGACGAGAAAATATTAAGGGCAAGACGAAAGCTAATCAAACTCATTTTGAAGTTGGTAAGAAGGTGCGAGAAACAATTGCGGAATTAGGCGGAACCATGCCCGAGAAATTGCCATTGCCTGACCAGAGTATTAAGCAGATTGAGAAATCTACTAAAAAACTTGATTGGAATTAAGTAGAGGGGTATTGTTACAATGTGCGTAGCTAGAGAGTTTTCACTCCCTATTTTTTACACACATTTGGTGTACATCCTACATCCTGTACATCCCGCTTTTAATGGTGGTGCCTGTTGGACAAAATCCGAACAGATCTGACGGCTTCTTGATACGGCTCTGGCGCGCGGCTTTCCCCCCCCCCCGGGCCCCCCTTCCCCGCCCCGAGCCTCTGTGGCCTGCGGCTCGGAAGGCTCTCCTTGCCTGCGGCTCGCA
>CAZQXM010000007.1:0-20025 GCA_964597205.1 uncultured Gammaproteobacteria bacterium | reverse complement strand
TCTTGAGACCGCCCGGGCGCGCGGCTTCCCCCCCCCCCCCGGTCCCTCCTTCCGCGCGCCGAGCTTTTTGGGCTTGGTGATTGAAAGGTTTTCTTTGGCGGGGATTAGGATTGTTATAATTACGGATCAATGGATAATAAAATTAAACATCTTGAGTTTATTCAAGCAATTATTAGTAGGCTTGCTCAGAACTCATTTCTTATCAAAGGGTGGACTATAACCGTTGTTTCCGCAATTTTTGTAGTTGTTTTGGGTAATAATAATCGACTTTTTGATGTTGTTTATATTGTAGTTGGTTGTTTTTGGATTTTAGATGCCTACTTCTTATACTTAGAGAGATGTTACCGTGATCTTTATGACAAAGCTAGAACTTCAACTGATTTGCCTGACTTTTCTTTGAACTATTTAAACAGTGATTGTTGGTGTGTGAATTTATGGTCTATCATCAGAGCAGGTTTTTCAATTAGTTCGCTGATGATATATATACCTATTATTCTTGCGAACTACTCTTTATCCCATTGATACTTTTTGCTAGCATTATCCAAATGGCAAGAAAAGTATTTTTTAGTTTTCATTACGAACATGATGTTTGGCGTGTTGCAAATGTAAGAAACAGTGATCAGTTTAAGGCTGCTGGAGAGTCTACTGCTTTTATTGATGGAGTTGCATGGGAAGCCGTCAAGAAGGGTGGAAGCCAAGCTATTAAAAATTGGATTAATAAACAGCTGGAAGGCACCTCTGTGACTATTGTCTTAATAGGATCTGAAACAAATGGTAGGGACTATGTTCATTACGAGATAGAACAAAGCATTAAGAAGGGCAATGGTTTACTGGGTGTCTATGTTCATAATATGAAAGATAGTCAAGGTAAAACGGTTATGAAGGGAACCAATCCATTTTTACGCCACCAAGTACAAGGAGTTTTTGGAGCTCTCAAAGTTTATCCAACTTATGATTGGGTTAATGATAATGGTAGAGATAACTTAAAACATTGGATAGAGTCAGTTGCTCCTAGATCTAAGACAAGTGGTTCGTTGGGCAGTCTATTAGGTGGTAATTTTTAGTTTTATTAAGCTCCCAATATTTTTAGCTTCCCGCAACTTTTGGCTCAACAACCATAAATTTAGGAGTCTCTTGTTGAGGTACATTGCCATCAAGTAAATAGCTAACACCTTCAATCATCGGCGTCTCACCGTTATCTGGCTTCTTAGAAGCATTTGCACCCAATGAAGCCCAAGTAGTCTTGATAAATAGGTTTCTATCTTTAAGATCAACGATCTTGTCTTTATCAACAGCATCACGCATTTTGATTAAATCTGCTCCACCAGATTTGGCTAATTCTTCCGTTATAAGGTTGAAACATTCTATGTAGCTGTTATAGGTTCTATCACCCTTGCTAGCCCAAGTAATAAAGCTTGGTGGTAAGTTTGCTTCTTCAAGTAACTTAGCTAAACGAATGTTGTCATTATTTTTTGTATCTCTGCGATCAACAGTAAATATGCCAAGTGTTGTAGTCCAGAGATAAATCTCTTTTGCATATCTATCTTTCTCTTCTTTGGTTGCTGCTTTTTGATATTCTTCATGCAAACCTTTAATATGAGTAGCTATATCTTGTTCTTGATTTTCGTAAGTAGCTAGTCTTAGATTGCCTTTGGCATCTACTTGATTATTTTCATTGGGGTAGAACGTCGAAAATAATACAGGATTTTTGAGAGCTAAATCTTGCTTGAAAAGCTCAAGCTTTTTGCCAGTGGGCTCTTTAATAACAGATACGCCGCTGTTCTCATCAAGCTTAACGTATTCTTGTTTAATCTCCGGATGGTAAATGCGCATGAACTCATGCAGTTCGCTAAACGGTTTAGCAGTCTTTGGATCATTGGTGAAGCCACGTATATTTGTACCTTGAGCATATTCAGGCTTGTTTCCGTATTCTTCACTGACTTCTTTACATCGCTTATTTAAATCATTGTCACCAAAGCTTAATAAATCAGAGCCTTTATAAAGTGAATTATAAAGATCAGGTCTAGTTGTTTTGATCTTATCGAGGAAATCTTGTTCTTGTGCTTCTGAAGTGAACTTAAGCTTGAAAGTTAAGCTAGCATTGTCTTGGCTTAAATATTGAAGTAGGTCCGGGAAATCTCTTTTAATATGAGCTCTTAAAGCAAGATATTTTTCTGTGTTGTAAATCCTATACTCTTTTTCAATTAATGGTTTGGTAGGTTTATTCTCTACCGGTTTAGCTGTTGTGCTGGCGGCTTGAGTAGTTCTTGAACTTGCTGTAGGTGTTGATGGACTAGTTTGGGTGCTCGTAGAGACAGTAGGCGTGCTAGTAGTGTCGGAGCTGGTTTGAGTTGTATCTGGCTTGTTAACATGTTGATACCAAGGATCATCTTCTCTGATACGACTACGAGGTTGTATGTCATAAGATGGTAGAGTTCGATAACTTGGTTGATTGGCTATATTAGACCAAGAGTTCCTTGCATTGCGTTGTTGAAGGATTTCACGCATTGAAGATCTCCTGGCATGAGGATAGGAACTTGCAGAACTTGGATAGTAGTTAAATGTTGGCGCTTCTTGCTGTGGTGAATCGTAATAAGTAAATTGAGGTTGTTGCTCTTGGTAAAAATATTGTTGTGATGGGTAATTATTGTAGGTAGTGAAACTATCTTGTTGGTATGGTTGCTGATAATTATAGTTAGTTCTATTAGATCCAAATTGAAAAGTTCTATCTAAACCTAAAAACATAGATTGCATGCCACGCCCAATGAGCGAGCCAATTTGCTGCACAGGCCAGAATGCAACGCTAAGCGCGGATCCAATTCCTTGGATGCCTCTAGTAATAAAATTGAACATTTGTCCCAACTTGATTAGAGCCAGATTAGGTTAATGTGAGGTTAACTATAGGTGGAAATACCTATTCAAGCTTCCAGCCGTACTCTTTGCATAGTTCTTCCCCTTGCTTAGAGCTCATAACTGTTACGCGACCTTGTTTATCTACGTCACCGATGATACTTGGACTAATTTTGCCCTTGAGAAGATAGATCACTGCCCCAGAGCGATTAAACTTTTTGTGCTTAAAGGGAGAAGCTTCTTGTCCTAGCGAAGCGAGTAATTTTTGGAAATCACGACAAGCTTCTTCACTGCTTTTGTCTGAGGCAGAGCCTTCTGTCCTTATCATGAAAACTACAGAATCTTCGGTTGCAGGTATAAGAGGTTTTACATCCAAAGGTGTTTTGCCAATAGGGTCGGGCTGTATGCGAGCCGGAAATTCCAAGCCTCGTAATTGTTGTTGTGCTTCTCCAGTTCTTCGAAGCAAACTGCCTCCTTGACCAAGTTTAGGGTCTGCAATAGGTGCTCCATCGTTAGGATATGTAACTTTTACGGGCTGAGCCAGCTTTGTAGGGGTGTTAGTCGAGGAGATTGTTTCCACTATTGGCTGCTGGGCTGGTAGAGGTTTTGGTGCTATTTGTGGCTCATTGCAGCCAGCTACTAATGCTGCCCCTGCCGCTCCTATAGAGGTAACAAACATTTGTGCTTGTTTAGAGGCTGAAATGGGCATACGTTAATTATAACGTGTTGGAATGGGATTATTTGACTTTGATAATATGAGTTTATGTCTTTGAATGAAGTTGAAAATACTCTAACTTCGAGAGACTTTTGTGAAAAAAAGCCTTTAGAATGAGGGTTTTCTTCATAGTTGGCGTTTACAGTTTGTTTCCTGTTAGCTTATTAAATGGTTGAACTAGCAGTCGATCATCTGTTCAAGTGAGCTTATTAAACCATCAATAGACCCACGTTTATGGCTAGACAGTGCTGCTGCTGGGTTTGCTACAACTAATTGAGCAACTGTCATTTTTACTTTTTGCTTAATGGAATCATTCCAGACCTTTCCTTGTGACTCAGAGACTTCTTTCATCCGAGTAGACCACTTTTTATTACCCCTAAATTCTGATTTATCAAGGTTGATACCATATTCTTTGTATATAGGCTTATCATAAAGATCTTTATCTAAACAATCTTCAAATTCAGATTCTTTCATCCCTGGGCATAACGCTTGAGTAAGATTTTTTAATCCTAAAAGATTTTGTTGGAAAGCTTTATCTCTAGATTCTTGTGCGGCAGTATCGTTATCTAAAAAAACATGGCACGTACATAATTGGTTTTGTAGCATGGAAAGCTTGTAAGATAAATTACCTGCTCCGCCAATATGTTCAATTTTTAATAGGTTATTTTTTAAGGCATGCGCTAATTTGAGGCTTAGATATGGCAGCAAAGCTTCTAATGAGATTTTATCTTCCTTCCCTTCGACAACAAGAATATATCTGGCATGAATAAGATTGTCTGAGACCCTAACACCGAGCATATCTCTAATGGATTCAATATTTTTTGCTTGTACCACTTTGCCATCGTCGACAAGAATATTAGAATTGATATTTTGTCGATTTATAAATAATGGATTATGAGTTGTTAATACTACCTGAGATTCACCTGCAATAGAATTAATAATCTCTTGAAGTTGGTGAATAGCACCTGGATGTAGATGTGACTCGGGTTCTTCTATTGCTATTATTGATGCATCTGCCTTGTAGGATCTATTTTTCAATAAACCTAAGGCTGCTAAACTTTTGACACCATCACCTTTATATTCCAATCCGGTAGGTGTTCCGTCGTCAATAATAACGTTAAAATCTCTACGGAAGCGTACGTAATGACTATCTTCATTAATTAGTATTTGAACCTTCTTTATGTTAGGTAAGAATTCTGATAATGGCTCCTTTATCTTTTCTGACAGTTGATTTAGTACAGGTTTCTGAATATCAGAAATAGTTTTAAGAGCGGCTTTGTAATCGGGATTTGCTTCCACCACTCTTAATTCTCTTGTCAGTAAATCTTCAATTACGGAAAGGGTTTGTTTGTGTGTTCGAACCGCTGGAATGTAGTTAAAGGAAATGCGTTTTGCGATATAACTAGTTATTTGCTCAGACTTTTCGTTTAAGGCTGAGTGCCCTCTACCACTTTTAACAACACTAATTTTCGGTATATTATTGCTACTAATAACAATTTTGAGTGGAAGTGTGCCGTTTAAGTTAGATTTTATTTCTTTTCTAAATGACTTAATTTCATCTTCAGTGAGCTCAAACTCTAAAATGAAAACAGTTTGTTTCCGTCCAGCTCTTTCTTTAAGTAAAATAGGGAAATCGCGATCCCAATCAAATATTTCTTCGTCGTCACGCTTGCCGTATCTTGGTATATATGGCATTGCGCCAACTTTATTTAAATGTCTTGATCTCGTTGCATGATTCGCAATGATATTCATTGCTATTGATAATGCTTTTAGTACATTCGATTTACCCTCATTGTTTTTGCCAACAATAACTGTTGTCTCTGATATCGGTACATCATGTGCTTTTTTGATGCTCCTATAATTACTCACCGAAAATCTTATTAGTTTCATTAATTTAAATCAACTTCTTGGGTGCAAATTCCAACTTATGATAACTATATCGCATGCTTGCTTCTGTAGAATTCTAGTAAATCTGCATCATTATCAATGCGTTGACGATACTCCCAGACCATAGGTTGATCTTTTATATCTGTATAAACAACAGCTTGCCAAACTTTTCCTTGTTGTTTGTCTAGTAAATATTGAAATTTACCAACATTTGGGTTTAAATGTAATTCAAATCGATTATTATCAACAGCTTTTTCTCTAATTAATAAGTATTTGTATCCTAATCCAATTAGAAGAAGATAGCCAATAATCAGAATGATATTTTTGTTCATAATGGTGTTATATGGTCACTATATTTAAAATGTGCAGAACTGAAAAATCCCCCACACTCATCTTTTTTCGTACAAGGCTCACACTCTGGCATATACTCATTCTTCCAGTCGGAGATGCTCTTTCTGGCAAACGGCCAAAGGCTTTTATCTAATAAGCAGAGTTGATGATTATATACCGAAACATTCATCCTGAATCGAGCTAAAGTTTCAACCGCTTTTACTAGTTGAGGTTGATATTCAATAGGGTCAATCCAAAGGTCATTAATATTAGCTTTGGTGAAACCAGTCATTTCTAAGCCCATTAGAGCTACGTGATCTACAAATAGTAAATTTCTAGTTATGAACTCAGCTAGCTCTGGAAGCCGCTTATAAGTTTGTTTATGCAATACGACGCGGATCTCTACAAGTTGTTTTAGTTTTTTGAGATTTAGAATACCTTTGATAGTCTCATCAAAAGCACCATCAGCTTGAACTACGTAATCATGAATATTTGAAATATCAGAATAAATTGGTATACCTATCATAAAATCGGGGTGATTTATAGATGCTACTTCTTGAGCAAAAGTAAAGTCCGAAAATCTTCTTCCATTAGAGAGCATATGTAATGAAGTGGAAGGTAGGTAATTTTTGCAGGTTCTCAAGAGGTCAATTAAACCATTACCTAGTAAGGTTGGCTCACCTCCTGTAATGCCAAGCTCCTTGGTATTTCTAGACATTAATGGGATTGCTTCTAACAATTCTCTGACAATGTAACTATCGTCAATATCTTTAGGTGGCTGGGAGCACATTAAACAGTAGTTGTTACATCTTTCTGTTACTAGTACTGAATTTTGGTGAGATTGTTTCCGGTAAATCGATTTAAGTCTTAAGCTATTTGGATCAAAACGTATAACGTCTTCATCATCTAAATAGTATTGGTCATTTGGTAATATAAAAACATTATCGTAAGCAAGGTCATCCATCTGAATAGAATGATCTTCTAGGATGAAGTATGCCCGGAATCCTTCTGTAGGATTAGTTTCTGGCTTGACTAATAAAATCTGTTGTTCTTTTAATGGTTTAGGAAGTAGGCTATTGGTTGTTAATTTGGCAATGAAAGGTGATTCCAGATTACTCTTGGTCTGGATTTTTATATTTTTGCTAGCTAAATTGAGCATAAATTAAACCCTCACCCACCTCATTAGAATATTTCTAGTTTCTTCGTCACTTGAAAGAAGTGTGATTATATGCCTAAAGATAGCCATATTTTTTTTACAAAAGCCACTTAACATCTTGTTTCCAACAGGATCACGTTGAGTTGCATAATGATAAACTGGGTCACTGCCGCAGTATGGTAAAAAGCCACAATCACTACAGCTAGGGACACTTTCTGCAATAGAGGATTCTAAGGCATCTAGTAATGGGCTCGATAGCATTATTTCTTCATAAGTATTATTAAGAAGATTCCCGAGCTTAAATTTTGTTTCACCCATTTCAGCTAACATTCTTGATTCATCGGAAGCATAAACATTACCATCATAGTTAAATACGATTGCACTGATACCAGCACCGGCAGGTGATTGTAAGTCCACATAGCCTGTACCAAATGGAGTTAGCATTTTATTCAAAATCAGAGAAGTATATTCCTCGGCAAAGAATGTACCATTTTTGTTGAGGCTGATAATATAATCTAAACCTTCTTTATAAAACTCTAACCATGCATCAGTATCATAGAGGTCATAGCTTTTTGTTTTCATTGCAAAACCATAAGGGGACAGTGGTCTAAGAACAATAGAATTAAAACCTTGCTTGATATATTCATCAATAATTTCCTTAGGTCTTGATAGACTTGCAAGTGTTGTCGTCATCAGGGCGCCTAATTTATCTGGTCCCAGAGAGGCTTTGACCTTATTCATCCCCTCTATTGTTTTTTGATAGCTATTATTACCTGGTCTTGGTCTATTTTTATTATGCAAGTCCTCAGGGCCATCCAAAGAAGTTGAAATTAAGATACCTTCAGCTAAACAGAATTCTAAGATTTCATCATTAATTTGCGAAAGGTTCGTAGCAATTACAAATTGAAGATCTTTTTTGGCAACCTCATTTCTTTCTTTAGCTTTGGCAACAATATATTTTATTAAGTCAAAATTTAAAAGTGATTCCCCTCCTTGAAACTCAATTTTTACAGCTGTGGAGGGGCTTCTAAAAGTAAAATCGATTCCTTTATCAGCGATCTCTCCTGTCATGTCGAAGGCAAGACGATCCTCGCTTTGTCTAGAGACTTGGCAATAAGGGCAACTATGATCACATCTAAGGGTCGTGACAAACAGATGTAGGCTTGTAAAATTAGAAATAAACTGCATCTTCGTTCTATACTTCAATGCAAGTAGGTCGACTGCAACATCTGAGTCAGAGTCCATAAGAAGGTGCTTAGATTTAAGATTGTTATATGTATTTGAATTGGGGCTGAGTTTTTTCTTTATGAAATCATCTAAGGTAGCTCTATCCAATAAAAGGTATTCACCAATAAGATTAGTTGTTACATAGCGCTCATCATCTAGCTTGATAAACCTAAAAGGTAACAAATTATATGAAGACCCTGAGCCTTCGTTATAGCGTGTAAGACTTTTAAATTTTGAGGTTTGCTCTACTACCATTCATAGACCTCAACATCACCAGTACTGTCTATTTCTATATCTTGATATTTGCCTGTTTGGTAGTCATATCCTTCGCCCTTGAGACCACCTTTATTATTAGGTTTTAATTCAACATCCGAGTAACCACCTGTGGTGTAGTTATACATTTCTCCTCTAACTTTGCCAGAATTATTATTGCGCAGGTTAACTTCTACATATTGCATGTTGGGATAGGTGTACCCATCATAACTTTTAGCCTGCGCTACTAGAGCTATTGTTAAGAGTGCTGCTAATGAAGCTATTTTCATCTTTTTTTTAAGACATCTTATTCACTTAATAAGTCTGTTTTTGAGAAGGCTTGAGCAAGAATAAGATTTCTAATACCCTCAGTTTCTTTTGCTATAGTCTCCCTTAGATCTTGATCTAAGACTTCATTCTTAAAACGTTTCGCAATTAATTCAAGTTCATCCTGCTTTTTTTCTTTAATTGCAGCCAAGATGACCCTAATTTCACCAGTAGGAGCTTGTGCAAATTCAAAAGCCAACAAGTCTGTAAATTTATATGAAGCTTTCTTGATCGTATCTAAGGAATATATTCCCGGCGAAAAAGTAATTTCTATAGAGTTATTGTTTGAATTCATCCAGATCTTGCACCTATTTTTACCAACGACTTGAATAATGTGATTGGTGTGATTGGTGAGACATGTGTGATGAGTGAGACTGATGCGAATAGTGGTAAGCTACTTTGTTCGCATTAGACTGAAAGTTAGACGAATCAAGCACTAATTGGTCTTGAATATCAGCTGACTTGGTGCCGGATATAACTTGCTGTGATTTTCCCGCAGCTTGACTAACTATGCCACTAAATGCACCAGCATTTGAGGTGGTTGCTAGAACAGTTGCTATCGCTAAACTTAACGGCCTTAAGAAGGCTCTACCTTTCTCTTTATTGTCGGTCATGGGGATGTCCTTTTATTAAACTCAATAGGATTCTAACATGCAAAGGTTAAGAGATTGTTGTCGGGAGCTGATAATTTGTTTTAGCGTTTGAGATTATTCTCTACTTCTCTGAGTAATGTAGAGGTTTTTGTATCAAAAGCATCGGCTATGCGTAAGAGGTTTTTCATCGTTAAATTCTTCTCCCCCCTCTCAATTTGCCCCATATACGTCCTGTGTAGCCCAATTTCAGCAGCGAAGGACTCCTGACTATAGCCTAATTTGATACGTTTTTGACGCACCACATCCCCGAGAGTCCTAATATACTTTTTAGGGTCCACTAAGGTGGATACTATAGATAGACCGCTTATTAATCTACAGACTATAAATAGCATTTATGCTAATATAGCTGTATTGATTTCCTACTTTTTATTTGCCCCCGCCCGCTTTTGGCTCAAAATGAAGTTCGAGCCGATATTTTTCCGGGTTCTTTTGCAGTTTTCAAGCCCAAAAAGCTCGGCGCGCGGAAGGAGGGACCGGGGGGAATACCGCGCGCCAGAGCCGCATCAAGAAGCCGTCAGGTCGGTTCGGATTTTGTCCAACAAGCACCGCCATTCTACACACTCGCGGTTTTTTGCTATGACGCGCCACCCGGCGCGCAGCTCTGGGACTAGTTTTTTACCTTTACGCCCTACGGGCGTGCCAAAAGCGGGCGGGGGCAAATGAAATATTTTATTTACTGTAGGAAATCAACAGACTCAGAGGAAAGGCAAATCCTCAGCATTGAAGCTCAGATTACTGAGCTTCAATTATTTGCCGCCAAAGAAAACCTTTCAATCGCCGCTTCGCTCTGCGAAGCGAAAACTGCAAAAGAACCCGGGCGAACTGTGTTCGCTGAAATGCTCTCAAGAATTGAAGCTGGTGAAGCTCAAGGGATTTTGGCTTGGCATCCGGATCGGCTTGCACGTAATTCTATTGATGGTGGCAGAATAATTTATCTGCTTGATACTGGCAAACTTCAAGATTTGAAGTTTCCTACTTTTTGGTTTGACTCTACCCCGCAAGGTAAATTTATGCTGAATATCGCTTTCGGGCAAAGCAAATACTATGTCGATAATCTTAGTGAAAACGTCAAGCGCGGGCAAAGAGCGAAGCTGCGCAAGGGCATCTGGCCTAGCTTTGCCCCGCTTGGCTATTTGAACAACCATAAAGACAAAACCATAGTGCTTGACCCCGAAAGCGCGCCATTGATTAAAAAAGCTTTTGAAATTTATTCTGGTGGCGACCACACTTTAAGATCCATCACTAGGCTTGCTAATAATTTGGGTTTGAGGAGTTATCGTGGTCGCCCGCTTTCTGTATCTAGTATCCAGAGGATACTTATCAACCCTATTTATTATGGGGTCTTGAATTACAACGGCGAAGTTTTTGAAGGAGTTCATGAGCCCATCATCTCTAAAGAACTTTTTGACCAAGCTCAAAAAGTTATGATCAGCAGAGGCAAGATTAAGCGTAAGCGTAAACATCACTTTGCTTTTTCTGGTTTATTCAAATGCGGCAATTGTGGCTGCCATATCACCGCTGAGCGCCAGAAGGGTCATAACTACTATCGTTGCACTAAGAAAAAGCAAAAATGTGATGAGAAATACATGCGCGAAGAAGATTTAATTAAAGAGATTAAATCCCTTGCCTCTCAGCTCAGTATCCCAGATGACTGGGCTCAAAAAATGCTTGCTGAGCTTGACTGTGAGAATGGTAAATATACAGAAAGCAACCAGCAAGCATTAAACGAACTCCAAGCTCAAAAACTAGATACAGAAAGCAAAATGCAAAAGCTTTTAGATTTCTACCTTGAGGGTAGCGTTAGCCTCGAGGAGTATCAATCTAAAAAGCAATACTTATTAAACCAAAAAGTCCAGTATCAAGAGAAATTAGCTTCAATAAGCAGCATCAACAAGAATCGGCTCGAACCGATTCGAGAATTCGTGCAAGCCTCTCAGCAAGCCAAAATTCTAACCCTTGAGCCAGAAAACCAGCAACTTTTTAGCTTTCTTAAAAATATCGGCTCGAACTTCATTTTGAAAGGTAAAAAACTAGTCCCAGAGCTGCGCGCCGGGTGGCGCGTCATAGCAAAAAACCGCGAGTGTGTAGAATGGCGGGGTATAAGAGATTCGAACTCCTGACGCCTCGGTTCGTAGCCGAGTCCTCTATCCAGCTGAGGTAATACCCCGTCAGAGCTTGTATCTTAGCATGACTAGATTGCCCCATTTGAGGCTCTATTATGTGATTTTTGTTAAGGGCTGCGTGATAAAATCAGCTAAATGTTAGTCAGAATATTAGCCTTATTAGCGTTTAGCCTAATGCTAGAAGCTCAAGCTATAGAGCTTAAACTCAATAACAGTATTAACCTTAGTTCCTCCAAACCTAGTATCAACACCAAACTAGGAATTTCTGAAGTTTTGACTAGCGAGGATAATATTAAAGGCGCCATCATCAAAGTAGTAAGCGCTGATAAATCCAAACTTAAAATCAAACCCGCAACAGTTAAATTAGTTGCAAGTAAATCTGGAGAAGTAACTGCAAGTAGAGTGACTTTCTTTGCGCCTAAATCTGTATTCTCTAGCTTGAGCGGAGAAGAGCAGATAGAAATTAGTTTTGTGCCGAATGCTAAAGCTACAGAACTTGGCTTTAGTGAATCTACTGCGATAGTAACTTTAGTGCCTGGTGATACAGAAAGCTTGCAAGTGCAAATGAGTTTCGCTGGTGATCCTTTGTTACCGCAGAGTGCAAGCTCACCGCTGCTAGCTCGCCGCACAGCGCGCAAGACTCTTACCGCGGAGGATGGACCCATCGAGATTACTAATCCAGCTAACGCAGGAAGCTGTGCCCTGGGTTTCGGTGATGAACCGCTCTCTACGACTACTGGTCCTGGTGATGACGCACTGAGATATGGCTCCGGCGCCACTGATGATCCTTTATATATAGTTTTTAATAATCCTAATACTGGTCTTGATAGCGAGACGGTGGATGTATCTTCTATCCCTGCTGACTTGCTTACTAGTGAAGGAGTCCCAGGATTCGCGCAGATGTATGCTGGACCTAACGGTTCTAGTGATGTGCTTGTCACTGTTACAGGTGTGATTACTGTAGATCCTGAGACTCAAACTCTTAATCTCACTTTGCCTGATGGAACAGTTATTAACTACTCTAAGGATGGCTCCAAAACAGCAAGCTCTGCAGAAGATTTATCGAGCCTGATAGCTAATAGCGGGCTTGATCTTAATGCTGCTGTAGATTTTTATTCTGATGAAGTGCTTGAGATTAGTATTCCAGCTGCTGACATGCAGGCGAACATACTAGAAGGTATGGGCACTGCTGATGAGGTGGACGAGCCTAGTGTAACTCTGACAGGTCCCATCACTGGAACCCTTACTATGACAGCCAATGAGCTGACTGGTTCTTTTAGTGGTAGTGGCATTATAGAGTTTGATGTTGCTGATAATGCACTTGCGGGTCCTCAAGTTCTTAGCGGAACCAATAATATTCAAATGACTATTAGCGCAGATAAGCCAGCTTTGCTTTCAGGATTTACTCTAACTAACGCCAAAGGCACTTTAACTATAAGCGGGGGTGCTGGAATAGTTAAATCTATCACTGCTGAATTTATCGTTAACTCTGCTGACGTCAGTATAGATGGCGGTATCACTGCTTCTGACGTTACTGTTACTAGCGTGACCCCGGAGATAGATATTAGTGGATTTGGTGCTTTCTAGTAACTAGCTTGCGAGCATTTCTTGTGCTGATTTAGCTAGCTCCTCTCCAACGCTGCGCTCTTCGTTGACTACTTCATGGGCGCCGGCATCTACTAGGCTATGAACATTCTCGTGATAGCGAGATCTAGCGATGACTTTTATATGTGGTGCTAATCTTCTCGCGTTGTGGATAGCTTGGATAGCAGCAGCATGACCAGGCACCGTGACTATCACTAATTTGGCACGCTGAACTTTATAGGCTTTTAGAACTTCGATTTGTCTTATATCACCGATATGCGCCTCTAGCCCCATTTCTTTTGCTTTAGATATAGAGTCCTGACTAAGATCTATAACTACTATTCTTAGCTTATGATTTTTCAGCTGACTGACTATCTCTCTGGCTGCTGGACCGAAACCTAAAATGAAAACCAAATTATCGATAGGTTCCGTGTCACTTACTGTAGTTATAGTGCTGACTTTCCTAAAGAAACGTCTTTCTAGCTTCAAACCTATTATTGGTGCGGCTTTCACGATAAATGGCGTGGTGAAAATGCTAAAGATTATTACTGAAACCATTAGCTGATAAAGATCGTTTGGCAGCACATGAGCTTTATAAGCGATACTGCTAAGAACGAAAGCAAATTCTCCAATCTGCGAAAGGCAGAGCCCGGAAGCGACAGCGATAGAAAAACTGCTGCAATTAAATCTAAATATCCCAATGGTAACTATAGTCTTAAATGCCATTACCGCTGCTGTGATAGTGATGACTTGCAAGATATTATTGGCTATCCAACTAGGATTAGCCACCATGCCCACTGAGCCGAAAAATAAAGTCATAAACAGGATCTTGAGCGGGGCTACATCTGCGCGTATTTGAGTGGCGAATTTAGAGCTACCTAAAAGCATGCCGGCGATAAAAGCTCCAGTCGCTGGTGATAGCCCAATACGATGTGCTACCCAAGCGGATCCTATGCTAAGTATCATCGCCATTAATATCCCCATCTCGCGGTTATTTTCCTGCGAGAACATTCTTAGAGCTGGATCTGCAATTTTATTTATCAGTAAATATAGTCCTATGATTAGTCCAGCAGCTCCAGCGAGAGTGAGTATGAGCCCATCTAGACTAAAAGCTAAGCCTGTGTCTTTGGCGCAAACCAGAGATACGATAATGGTGAAAGGAACTACTGCAACGTCTTGGATTAGTAATATTGCTGTTGAGTAGCGACCATAGACGCTATCTATCTCTGTAAGATCTACTAAGGTGCGTATTACTGTTGCTGTGCTGCTTAGAGTGAGCATTAAAGCTATAAGCACTCCAAGGCGATTATCCAGTCCTAGGGCTGAGCTAATCGCGTAGACTACTATTGGCGTGAGAACTATT
Organism: uncultured Gammaproteobacteria bacterium; assembly: GCA_964597205.1. Lineage (GTDB taxonomy): Bacteria > Cyanobacteriota > Vampirovibrionia > LMEP-6097 > LMEP-6097 > CAYUFH01. Next base: position 5,558 of record CAZQXM010000007.1, on the reverse strand, counting down.
TGTAGTATTCCTGTTATAACAGTGCTGCGCGGAAACTTTTTGAGTTTTTGCCAGGAGAATTCTAAGCCCATGCTAAAAAGCAATAGCGATACACCAAGCTCCGCAATTGCTTCTACTTCAGTGGTTGATTTCACCAGATGCAAACTACCAGATCCGCCTAGATACATGCCCGCGAGCAAGTAGCCGATGATCGGACTCATTTTGAGTCTAATTGCGATGCCGCCTAAGAGTAAGGCTGCTGTTAGAACTATGCCGATATCAGTGATGATGCTCCAGAACTGCATATTTATGCTATAATAACACCAAAAGAGGTAAATATAATGACAACTACACTAACGGTGAGCAAAACTACTGTTCAGCTCAAAGCTGCTCTGGCGGACACTTACACGCTATTACTTAAAACTCAGAACTATCACTGGAATGTGACTGGTCCTAGTTTCTATAATTTTCATATATTGTTTGAAACACTTTACAATGAACTTTTTTTAGCTGTCGACGAGCTAGCTGAGAGGATTAGAACTTCTGGCAGTTTTGCGCCTGGATCATTTGCAGAGTTTAGTCAGTTAACTAAAATTAAAGAAGCGCAGTCTAATATTGACGCTAGCGCTATGGTTGATGATTTGTTCAAAAGCAATCTGGAAGCCGTGCAAACACTAACTAAACTTAAAGAGGCTGCCGCCGATGAGGGCGACAGTGCCACCGAGGATATTGCTATAGCTAGAATTAAAGCTCACCAGAAAGCTACTTGGATGCTTAAAGCTTCGCTTTAATTCCAATGTTCGCAAAAACAAAGATAAAAATTAGACCTATTGTGCTTGGCATTTTTGCCATTGCGGTAGCTCTTTTTATAATTACTGATCCCCTTTATAAAATTGCATATGAGATTTCAGCATTGAATAAATATCTCTGTAAAATCACCTCAGTAGATCAAAAACTAGGCAAAGTGAACCAGCAGTTTGATAAATTGAATCAACAGTTTGATGATTCAACTCTCTTAGGATTCTAGTACTGACCAGTTTTGAGCATCACTAAGGTGCAGGCTTCTAGTACCTGGATGCCTTGCTTAGTAGCGCTAGTGGCAAGTTCATAATTCTCAGCGCCAGGGTTCATAATTATACGTTTGGGTTTGAGCGCTAGTATTTCAGCTTGCATTGCCGCGCTAGTCTCGGCGCCGACATAGAGAGTAAGAGTGTCTATTTTTTCTGTTACAGAACTCAGGCTATTTGCGACTTTAGTACCTTCTATTTCTTGCAGTTTAGGATGCACAGGGATAACTTTATGCCCGTGCTCTTGCAGTAGCTTTAGTGCTTTATATGAATAGCGATCAGGCTTGTCTGAGGCGCCTAGTACTACTACGGTTTCTTGCATAACTATAATTGTCGCACAAAACAAAAGCAGCCCGGAAGGGCTGCTTTTAAACGAATTATATTTAGCTAACCAGATTAGTTATCGCCTCTGCCGATTTCTATCCAGTAGGTGCCGGTATGCATCAAAATGAGTTGATCGGCTGCATCATCAGTTACGAAATCCGTGTTTCCTCCACTTAAATTGATAGTGTTAGCAACGCCAGTATCTGTATCATCTACTGTGACAACGGCAGCATCTCCATTAGTGAAGCTTAACAGAACTATTTGACCAGCAGTGCCACCTGTAAGTGTGGTTAGAGTCGTGGCACTATCAGAGATAGCACTTACAGAATTAAAGCCAGTGCTCGCATTACTTGGTAAAGCATAGGCTGTACCAGTAGTACCATTAATTACTGCAGTTAATGATAACCCTGTTTTGTTTAACATTAAAGTACCGTTAGCATTAGGAACTGTAATAGTTTGATCTGACGTTGGATCAGTAATAGAAATAGTAGTCTCATTACCATCATCAGTTGAACCTTCAAACACTAATGAAGCTGCGTCATCTAAAGTAACCGCTCCGTTAAACGTACTACTACCAGCGAAAGTATTAGCTGCCGTGAAAGCAATTGCAGAGCCATTTAGTACTATAGTACCTGTAGCATTAGGGAAAGTAATAGTTCTGTTAGCCGTAGGATCAGTAATAGCAAAAGTAGTTTTGAAAGCATCATTCGTAGCGCCTCCAAAAGCTAATGGGCTAGCACCATTGACAGTCATTGGGTCAGTGAAGAGAGTCGTACCATTAATAGTATTGTTACCAACAAAACTATTATTAGCAGTGAAGCTTACAGCTGCTGAAAACGTATTAGTAGCTGTGAAAGTATTACTAGTACCTAATATACTTGCTCCAGAAATACCAGTCGCTCCAGTCGCTCCAGTTGCACCAGTCGCTCCAGTAGGACCAGTAGGACCGACGAAGGTAGTGCTGCTTGATGCAACTTGATTAACATCACCATCTTCAGTGTCGAGTACGGCAGGGTTGTCAAATACTAATACCGGAATTTCTTGAGCATCATCTTCCGAGATACTTCCACCACTGTAATGGAATATTAAATATCTTAGAGCGCTTACATAAGGTAAAGTCGCTACAACTTTATTTGGTCCAGAAGCTACTATTTCTAGACTGTCGTAAATTACATTGTCCTCATTCGCTACGCGAATTGAAACCGGATTAGATCCAGAATTAATATTTTTACCTTTGAATACAATTTCAGTGCCTTCGACACCAGAACTGCTACTCACTTTTACTGAAGCAGCGTAACTTGCTTGCATGAATAGCAAAGCCAGCATCGCTGTTATAATTTGTTTTCTCATTTTTACTCCTTTATCCCTACTGATAGGCCCTATAGTTTAAAGTAGAGTCAAGATTGTGGAAATAGCAGATAATAGATTATTTATTCTCGATTGCGGTGTTGAATGGTTCATAGACACTAGCTTTGCCACGCTTACGATCTATACAAGTGCCGTAGCTACGCGCAGCTAAAACTAGTTCTCCTGAACGCTTAATTTCTTGCTCACATAACCAGCGTAATTTAGTCTCGCTGCTGAATTTTGTAATGACTTCTATGGTATCTCCCGGTAGCAGAGATTTTTTAAAATCCATCTCTACGCGAATTATCACTAAGTCTAGACTTTCATCATGTAACACTTTGAAATCTATATTATGGGCACGCAGCCATTCATGCCTAGCGTGTTCCAGATAGTTCATATAAACAGAGTTATTTACTATGCCCTGGAGGTCGCACTCGTAGTCGCGCACGGAGATTTTACTTACTATATTGGGCTTTAGCATAAGGTTTTATTGTAACTATTAATTAGGGGAGTATGTTTGCAGACTCATGCTACTATTCTTATCTTAATGATTTGTCATTTTTATCAAATTGACGCAATTGCAAGAACAGATCGCTTCAAACAGTTAAAGGATCATTTGAATAATATCTTGGCAATGTCACAAGAAGTAATAGAACCGGTGTCTGAGCTTGGGCATTGTTTATCAGCGCCTAATATTTTTGACACGGTTGCAGATGGATTACTTGAAGAAAAAGTAGCTCGCTATTTTGATAAGGAAATCGTAAGTGAAGATGAATATGCAATAGAGAGATGTCGGCACCCTTCTCATAGAGACAATTGTCGTCTAATAGATTTTAGAGATAACCATGCAAAGCAAATTATTTTTAAACATGTAGATATTGATGGGTTACCTAGTAATCCTCTTCTTCCTTTGCCAAGTCGTATCAGCAGTGTAGCTGACTACTATCGTATAGAAAATGATTATGAAGGGAAAGCCCCGAAGCTAAGAAAGGATAATTTAATTGATATTTTTAGAATCCAGTCACTGAAATGGTTAGAAGAGTCAGTTGACTCTAATATAGAGTGGCTTTTAGAGGGTTCAGTAAAAGCCCCTCTTGCTTTAAAAGGTTTATTGGTTGATGTTAAGCGGCAGATTGATTCTATGTTTGAATGCGCGCGCACAATTTTAAGCCAAACTACTGAGCGTTTGAATTCCTTGATAAATGCAGTTATTGATCCAGAAATTTTTGATTCTAAACTTGCTTTTAAGCTTGAAGATTTATCGGATTTTATTAGCAAATCATTTTGCGCGCTTTATGGAGAGGATGTGCTTGAAGATGAAGTTCAACCTGAGCTAAACTTGGTTTCTAATTTTTATAGTCAAATTAAACCAGCCCTAAGCTCTTGTCCAGCATTAGTAACTAAACAGTTGAAATCTTGTTTTACTCAGCATCTTGAACCCCTCTGCCGAACTCTAACTAAAGATTTTGCTGCTGCGGAAGAAGAAATTCTTGTAAGAGCAAAACATATCAGCGATCACTTTGAGCAGGCTATTGCTACTTGTATTGAAGCTAAGTTTTAGTAAGCTACCCTCTTATTGCTACGCAAACAGTAATAGGTTTACCTTCTATTGGCGGCATCGCTGCTACCAATTCTCTAATTTTTGCGATAAAAACCTTAGATGTCATTTGACCATTGCATTGCATCTCTGTTAGTAGAATGGTATTCTTACCGCGCATTTGGAGCTGATACTTAATACCATGTTCAGGGCTATTATCAAGAAAACTCCCTATTTGAGTGATTAAAGTGCTTAGTGGATTGAGGTTGTCTGTTCTTCGAAAGAACTTGGTATGACTAGGAATATGAGACCCTGCAGGATAATCTTTTCCGGAAACTGTTATCATAGGCATTCCTAGCGCTGGTTTTATTATCTCATCTAGCTGCTGCTAAGGCAACAAGCATCTAATTATAACTTTATAATAATATTTTAACTATATCTACAGCTTCTCTTAGCGGCTAAAGCCAATCCCAGCACGTATTTACATGCTAAAATCTAGCCCTGTATAAACAAGGAAAGAGAAGAAAAATGGCAATAACCCAAGAACAAAAAGCCGAGCTAGTAAAGCAATTTGGCGAAGATACTAAAAACACAGGTAAGACAGAAGTACAAGTAGCAATCCTTAATAAGGATATTCAGTTACTAACTACTCACCTGCAAGCGAATCCTAAGGATCACCATGGTAAGCGTGGTCTATTCACTAAAGTTAGTAAGCGTAAGCAACTACTTAAATATCTACAAAAAATCGACGTAGAAAGATATCGTAAAGTTATCGAAACTCTAGGTTTACGTAAGTAAATATCCCCGTGCAATCAAATAGTTGTTTGCTTGTGGGTTTCATGAGCAGAGCTGGCACGGGCACGAAACCCGTTTGTGAAGCACGTTTAAAATAAAGGAAATTAAAATGTCAAAAGTAAAATCAAAAACAATAAATGTTGGTGGTAAAGAGATCACCATTAGTACTGGTAAGTACGCTAAGCAAGCAACTGCTGCTGTAGAAGTCAGATGTAATAAAGCAGTGCTTTTAGTATCTGTAACTAAATCTAAAACAGTAAGAGCTGGCATAGATTATTTTCCTCTCTTGGTAGATTACGAAGAGAAGATGTACTCAGTGGGTAAAATCCCAGGTGGCTGGTTTAAACGTGAAGGTAAAGCTTCTGATAAAGCAGTTCTCGTATCGCGCTTGATAGACCGTCCTATTCGTCCGCTTTTCCCGGATAACTATCGTAATGATGTACAGATCAACGCTATGACTTTGAGCACAGATTACTCTGCGCCATCAGACATACTTGCGATGATCGGTG
>CAZQXM010000006.1:21662-30961 GCA_964597205.1 uncultured Gammaproteobacteria bacterium | reverse complement strand
TGCATGAGCTTGCTGCTGATTACTATGTGGACAAATTACTAGGTTCGCAAGAAGCTCAACATTGCCGCGACTACCTTAATCAGCGTGGCATCACAACTGAAACTATTCATAAATTCAAGATCGGCTATTCGCCATCTGATAAACAAGACTGGGCTAAACTCACCCATCATCTCAAAGACAAATTCACTCTGACTGACGAGCAGTGTTTCGAATCTGGACTAACGAGTCGCAGCGATAAAGATCCTGCCAAACCTATATATTACGACCGTTTCAGAGGACGTTTAATGATAGCGATCAGAGATGAGCGCGGCAAAGTCATAGCTTTCGGAGCACGGGCGCTAGTGAACCCTGAGACCGGCACAGAACCTAGTCCTAAATATCTCAATTCCTCTGATAGTGAGATCTACACCAAGGGCGACCATCTCTATGGATTAGATTTAGCTCGCGAAACTATTCATAAAGAAGATGGAGCAATAGTAGTAGAGGGTTACTTCGATGTGATCTCTCTGCATCAAGCTGGCATTACCAACGTGGTTGCCAATCAAGGTACCGCTCTAACTCAGAAACAAGCTAAGTTACTTTGTAAACATACTGAATCTAAACGTATTTATCTCTGCTTCGATACTGATAAGGCTGGCGAAGATGCTACAGAGCGCGCTATTGAAACCATCATGCAAGTAAGTGCTGGTGTTGGCGCTGAAATCCGCATTATTAGAGTGAGTGGTGGTAAGGACCCTGATGAACTAGTGCGTCATGGTGGTGCAGAGGCTTTCAGGGAGCTAGTTAAGAGCGCACCATTAATATTCGATTACCAGATAGATAGAATTATCAGCAGCGCTAAAGACTCAAGCCCACAAAGCAAAAGCCGTTGCATAACTAAGATTGCTAAGTATCTAAGCTTTATCAAAAATAAAGTTGAGCAGTCAGAATATATACGATTAGTCGCCGGCAAACTAGACCTTAAAGATGAATCTGCTTTGCGCGAACAACTCAATAGCGAAATGGACGCTAATCCATATAAACGCGCCGAGAATCTGAAGCCAGCTGCGCGTAGTAAACATATAATGTATTTGCCTAAGAGTCTGAGTTCTACCGAACGCGAGTTACTAATGATCTGCCTAATCAACCGTAAATTATTAGAAGAGTTCCTCTCTGCTGCTCACACTCTAGTAAGCACCGAACATCAAAGCATACTAGATGCGCTAGTCGATGTAAGCTTCGAGAATCCAGATCTCAGTGATATCGACGCTAAATTCAGAGAATTACAAAACAAACTCAATGACAAGCAAGAACTAAGTAAAATTCTCACCGATCTAGGCATGGCACTAGATGATGAAATTCGCAAACCCAGTGATGAACTAAGATTCGCTGACGCTGTCAAACGCCTTAATAGAGAGAAACTTAAACTAGAATTAGAGCAAATCAATATCGAAATTACAGATTTATCTCGCTCCGAAGATATAGCAAAAGAACAACGCTGGAACGAGCTCGATCACAAAAAGAAAAAACTTAAGCAAGAACTAGAGCGCTGTCGCTAATACCAAGATATTCGCGCAATAAAGCTTCACCATTAGCAACTCTCAATAAGAAATTAGGATTCTTCAACTGCTGCTGAGCGTAAGCACGCACAAAAGAATCCAATTCAATATTATCGATATAATTCTGGCGCTTGTAACCTGGTTGCATCACTATAGAAGATTTAGAATTGAAATCTACAACTTTAAGTTCATGCCCTTTATGGGTGCGGCTCAGCGGACAATCATAAGGCAGCTCCAAAACTGGATGCTTAGAATCCAAACCAAACACCAGCAAATCAGCACCATTAATCAAGGCTCTAATTTTCGGAATATGATAACCATCTTTAGCACGCACTAGCTGCACGCTGCTTAGCTTAGGATCTTGACGCAAAGCTTCCATCTGCACCGATGAACAGCTAACTCTATGCACTATAAATATATTTTCCGGATGCACGCCCTGTTCAACAAGTGAGACTGCTGATTTATAGGCAGTATTGCCCGAACCAAAAACTACTACTTTAGACAATTTATGAGTAGCGACTTTAAGCAGATTAAAACTTACCCTTAGAGCAATATCACAATATGAAGGATGTTCACCATAGATCTCAGTATTGAAGCGGCTTCTAAGCTGCTGAGCTTCTGCTAGCAATTCCGCGCCCATACGCCCGAGATAACCCATTCCTAAACCTTGTCCAAAAGCAGTATTAAACTGTATGCAAATCTCATCCTCGCCCACAAGACCACTATTAAGTCCGCAGTATGTACGCAAAATCTGTAAGCGCGCCTCAGCACCAACTAAATGCGCAAGAAGAAAACCTGAATTAGTCTCGTAAGCTATCTTCTCAGCTACTTCTAGGTATATCGCTTCACTAGCTACAGCATCATCGATATCTACTATCACCTCAAAACGGTTACAAGTAGATATGAGCATCACCTCGCGAATATAACTAAGCTCTTTAAGAGCATTGAGAAAAGTTTCATATTCATCATGAGAGATTTTTACCCTAGCGAGCTCAGATGGGTCGCAAAATCTGATTTTGCTTGCTAGCGGATTTGTAATTTGATTAGGCAGGGAAGTGCCGTAGTAGGCGAGGACCATTAATTCCTATTATACTCGTCATCCTAAGCGAAGCAAAATGTCATCCTGAGCGAAGCGAAATGTCATCCTGAGCGAAGCAAAATGTCATCCTGAGCGAAGCGAAGGACCCCCTTCTGTCGTCATTGTGAGCGCAGCTACGCAATCCATTACTTGAAATCCAATTCAAGATTTAGCAGAGCCATAACTGCAACTCATTCTCAATAAACATTCAGAGCAACGCGGTCTTCTAGCCACGCAAATCTCCCTACCTAGTGAAATAAGCCAAAGCGAAAACTGATCCCAATACTTAGTTGGCACTATTTTATTTAATTCTAATTCTATTTTCTCAGGGTCACTAGCCTTAGTTAAACCAAGCAAATTAGTAATGCGCTTAACGTGAGTATCCACTACCACCCCAGCACTCGCACCGAAGTACTGCCCCAAAACTACGTTAGCAGTTTTACGACCAACACCAGCTAACCGAGTCATCTCTTCTATACTGCGAGGCACTTCGCCGTTATGATGCGAAACTAATCTCTGCGCCATAAGAATTAAATTACGCGCTTTATTCTTATAAAAACCGCATGATTTGATAATTTTCTCTACGTCTGCTTGCTTCGCTGCTGCTAATTTCTCTGGATTAGGATATTTCTTAAACAATGCAGGCGTAGTCATATTCACCCGCTCATCAGTGCACTGCGCAGAGAGACAAACCGCACACAAAAGCTCAAAAACATTACTATGATCGAGAAACCCAGATATATGTCCGTAACGCTTTTTAAGCAGCTTGCAGACTGATTCGGCTTTGGTTTTAAGTTTAGTCATTCTGAGCGCAGCGAAGAATCCCCATGCTACCACAAGTCATTAACGAAGGGATCCTTCGCTTCACTCAGGATGACAAATAACGTCATCACAAAGAGCCTGCAATCCACAACAAGATACAATAATCCAATATGCAAGCATCCCCTTTACTTATAGAACAAATGGAACTCGGTCCAATGGCTAACTATATTTATTTTATTGGCAACAGCACCACTAAAGAAATAGTAGTAGTGGATCCAGCTTGGGATGTTAACGCTATTCGTGAGCGCGCTGAATCTCAAGGTTATAAAATCACAGCAGCTTTAATCACCCACGGACATCCAGATCACACCAACGGTATTAACGAGCTACTAACTAGCCATGATATTCCAGTTTATGTTTCTGAGCATGAAGCGTATTTTTATAAACCAGTCGGCGAAAATATTCGCGGTGTTGATAACAACTTCACTTTAAATCTAGGTGACGTGAAGATAGACTTTATGCACACTCCTGGTCACACTCCCGGCTCTCAGTGCTTCCGCGTGCACGGCAACCTAGTCGCTGGTGATACACTATTTCTCGATGGTTGCGGGCGCTGCGATCTACCCGGAGGCGACGCAGAAATAATGTACGACACTCTCTATCATAAGCTTATGAAATTACCCAACGAGACTATAATCTTCCCAGGGCACAACTACCATCACCTGCACTGCGATAGCCTAGAGCATCAGAAGAAAACCAATCCTTATATGACTTGTTCGAGCCTGCATGAATTTTTACATCAGCGCATGGGATTTATTTAGGAACCTGAACATTTACCCTAGCAAGCTTCTTAGTTGAACCATCTGCGATACCCATTGGTGGCTCAAAGTTAGGTAAAGCTTGAATAAAGTTGGAATGCTTTACTGGAATAACAGAAGAGCCGTTCCACTCTTTTCTAATAAATTCTGAAGCATGTGGCGAATTAGTTAAAAATTTAGCAGCTGCTCCATAATCACCAATAGCAGATAAAAGTAATCCGGCTTTTTGTTTAGCCATCTCACTTGAAACATTTACAGAAGTAGCAACGATATTTGAATATTTTACAAACAGATCTTTAGTTACTAATGTTTTAGCCACAGAGTTATTAGGATTTTGAGACATTAAATAAAGCAATCCATACAATTCACCCTGAGCATTATCACCGACCAATAAGCTTGATAGAATCTCGGGTCTAGAAGAAAATATCTCATGCAATTTTACTGAAATCATTTTTGAATCTTCAGCATCTATTGGAGACTCTCCCACTGCCAGCACAGTAAGTAACATATATAATTTTCTAGCGTCATCAGTAAAATATCCAGGGTTGGTAGCTGGAATCGTATTCAAACATTTCATCACAGTGCTAGCTTTAAGTTTTTTATGCATACTCTCAAGCACAGTAAGATTTCCCAAAGACGTAACAGCAAAATCATTACCAGTCTTTTTAGCTAAATCAGAAAATAATGCATGAGCATCCTCATAATGACGGTCATCATTATGCTTCGCCAATATGCCATAAGCACAAGCTCTCAAAGCTTTAACCACAGGAAAATCTAGTTTCGATAAAAGAGCACCATCCGCAACAGCTATATAGTGCAGACTAGTTCTAGCTTCTCGCAAAGTTCTGCGAGCAAGCTCAATTTCTAAAGCAACTCTATAACCTTTTGCACCCTCAAGCTTAATTCCCGAAGGTAAAGCTCCATGTTCAATATTATTAAACATGGGCACTATATCCATCGGTGCAGGTTGCGTAGTAACAGTCACCAGCCCAAGCGCCCTTCTTGACTTACCATCAAAAAAAGTACAATACATTATCCCAGTATTCTTGTCCAAAATAAGTTCAGGAGCTAAACGCTTCTCTAACTTACATTCAATAATAAGCCTCATTAGCGGCAAAATTATACTTGGCGTTGGAATATAATTAAGATTCTCACCCTCTTTAGCAGGCATATCAGTACTTTGCTTGTGTAGCAATCTATACAATCTACCAAGGAGCAAAACATTAGATTCACTCTTCTGATTTTCAGCAATATCTCTTGCTTCTTTGATTAACTCTGGCTTTAAAACCAAAGGCGAAATTGATAAGGTGGCAGCACGCTGATCAGAGCGCAAGTACTCTTTCAAAACCAAATTTGATTCTTGTGTCAATGACATTTCCTGATGGAGTTCATCCATTTCTATTGCATGAACAGCAAGATTCTTACCCATCCTTCTTTCAACTTCATGAACAGCCAAAAACCCAAGTAATGAAGATCCAGCGATTACAGCAGGCACGGGCCACCATTTTTTAGCGATAGCCCTAACTTGTCCGAACATTTTTGATCTTACATCTCTAGACTCGAGTTCCTCTAAATCTGCTTTCAAAAAATCATTAAATTTAAGATTATGAATTTCCGTTTCTCGACGCAGAGCTTCATCAACAACTAAATTCCATTCTCCAGTAGCATAATGAACCAACCTTGCGTTTGAAAAAAGCAAACTATCACAAATAGCGTTTTGGTATTCAGCAACTATCGCTCTACCCTCTTCCAATGATTTTGCCAATCTAATATCTTTTAAGCACTTCTCTTGTTTTTGCTCTAAGTCTTGGGTTGCAGCCTCAATAGTTTTGCAAGCCTCAATGGCTTTTGACAAAGCCACCACTTGACCTACTTCCATCGCCTTTACAACATCATTCCAAATAGCTTTCTTAAGCAACAATTGCAGTTTCTTAATATGACGTATTATCGGATCAGCATATTTTTTATCAGATGCCTCTAACTCAGTTACCGTATTTGAGCACATTCTTGCAGCAAAATCAGGCTCAATAGCTTTCTCGGCACCGGCTTTAGCTAAATCTTTGTTACGCTGCGTACGTTCTGCAACCATTGCCTCAGCTGCTTGAGCATCAGACATTGCAATTCGATCCGACTTACGCTGCGCCTCGAGTAAAAGAAAAATGTGTTTTTGAGCTGCACGAATCAAATCTGCTGGGTTAATAGGCTTTTGTGCCCCACCCTTAATAACTACAAAAAGTTTTTTATCAGCTCCAACAACATAACCCGGTAACTCAACTTCTACTTGACGAAGTTCGTTATCTACTTTGAGAAAAATCTTTTTACTGCTCGGGTCATAACGAACCTCAACAAAAGATGGTAATTTAGAATCTAAAGACTCTGCAATTTGAACTTGATTCAAGAGTTCAGTCAATAGGTGAAATGCAAGGCGTGGTGCCGGCTTATTTGGTTGTGGTAATACAGGTTCCACCAATACGTAAATATACTATCTCTTGCACCAAAAGTCAAGATAACCAAAGTTGAAATTATAATATTATAATAATCCCCACCTCAAATCCCCCACACAGCAATACATGTTACGATTAAGACCTTGGCTATTAGCACCACTAGATTACTAATAAGTTGCCCCGACCAGCCCGGCATAGTACAGGCGGTTAGCGGTTTTATTGCGACTAATGGCGGCAATATTATCGACTCGCAGCAGTACTCACTTGGCTTGGATGCGCATTTCTTTATGCGCCTAGTTATAGAATCAGCTGGTAATTTCAAACAAAGCCCAAAAGAACTTTACGAAAGCTTTAAAACTATAGCCCTAAGATACGACATGGATTATAGTTTCGAGCGCGGACAAAAACGCATGGCGATCATGGTCTCTAAATACGACCACTGCCTCTATGATGTTTTGCTCAAAAAACAATACCAAGAACTCGATGTCGAGATCCCTATCATCATCAGCAATCATCCTGATCTTGAGCCTGTAGCTAAGATGTTCAAAATACCTTTCGCATATTTGCCTATCAACAGCGATAAACGCGCGCAAGAAAAACAAGTTATCAGCTTGCTCGAGTCGCACAATATAGATTTCATCGCCATGGCACGCTATATGCAAATTCTTACACCTGAGTTCACCAATGCTTACCCGCATCGCATCATTAACGTGCATCATGGTTTCCTTCCAGCATTTAAAGGCGCGAAACCATATCACCAAGCCTACGATAAAGGCGTCAAGATCATCGGCGCTACTGCTCACTATGCTACCGAGGATCTCGATATGGGACCTATTATCGAGCAGGACGTAATCGCTGTCGGGCACAGGGATACAGTTGATGACTATATCGCTAAAGGCAGAGACATAGAGCGTATGGTTTTCACTAAGGCACTTCGCGCGCACGCCGAAGACAAAATCATTAGTTATCAAGGTCGCACTATAGTTTTCGATTAAGAGATGTCAGAGAACCTAGCTAAAATTCAAGAACTTAATAAACGCTTCGCCGATGACAATCTAATAGCGCAGGAAGAAGCCGTACGCAAAATTATCGCTGATGTTAGGGTTAACGGTGATACCGCTCTGAAGAATTACAATCAAGAGTTCGACAACTACAAAGGATCATTAGTAGTCAATAGTAGCGGTGACATTGACAAAGATTTAAGCGAAGCTATTAAACACGCCTGCAAACGCATCACTAAATTCCACCGTGAAGAATACAAGCGCATTAAGTCTTGGTCATATAAAGGCGAGGCTGGAGAAACTCTTGGCGCTAAATACCAAGCCCTAGATTCTGTTGCTATCTATATTCCGGGTGGTAACGCGGCTCTACTCTCAACAGTGCTAATGACAGCTATTCCAGCGCGCGTGGCTGGAGTCAAACGCATAGTACTAGTGAGCCCGCCACGAGTAAACGGTATTCACCCAGCCATATTAGCCGCTGCTAAAATCGCAGGCGTAACAGAAATCTACGCAGTTGGTGGAGCCCAAGCTATCGCCGCACTCGCTTACGGCACTGAAACTATAAAACCAATCGATAAAATAGTCGGTCCTGGCAATATTTATGTCAGCCTTGCTAAGAAACAAGTATTTGGCAAAGTAGGCATCGATGGTATCTACGGACCTAGCGAGCTGATGATAGTAGCAGACGCTAGTGCACGCGCTACTGAAGTAGCCGCTGATTTGCTCAGTCAGCTAGAACACGGTTCTGGACTAGAGTCTACGCTAACTATTGCAGATTCCGAGGAGACAGCTAAAGCCATTAAACTAGAAGTCGAAAAGCAAATCGCCGTTCTCAGTCTTAGTAAATCAGAGAAACAAATCTCAACCATAAAATCTAGCTGGTCTAAATGGAGCGCCGTGCTCGTAGCATCGAAGATAGAAGAAATAGCAGAACTTATTAACGCCTATGCGCCCGAGCATTTAGAATTGCAAGTCTCTAAACCTGCTAAGTTAATTCCTTTAATTAAACATGCTGGTGCAATTTTCATCGGCTCCAATTCTTGCGAAAGCCTAGGCGACTATATCGCTGGACCAAGTCACTGCCTGCCTACCGCTGGCTCAGCACGTTTCAGCTCGGGCTTACAGTGCGCTGACTTCATCAAAAAGACATCGATTATAGATTTCTCTAGCGTCAAGCGTAGCAATTCTAAATTCCAGCGCTTAGTGAAAGACACTGCTCTAATGGCGCGCGCAGAAGAACTAGAGGGGCATGCTCTTGCAGCCGAAGAACGGCTCTAGTCATTGCGAGCGAAGCGAAGGACCCCAATGTAATGCACAAATTATTACTCAAAAAAATCAGACTAGAAATCGATAGCAGCCAATCCATTCTGCATCTAAGTGCTGCTCAAAACGAAATCGATAAACAACTAGAACTCGGTAATATGCTTACCAAAACTACTAGCCTTGATGATGCTATTAGTCGCTGCGGTAAAAACTCTAAAGCTTTTACTTATATAATCGCTGATACTGATTTAGCTGACCTTGATGATTTAGATGCTTTCTTGAAACGCGCTGCTAGCCTTATTATCAGACCAGGCAAGCTAATTATCATCGCAACTAATTTATGCACTGAAACTAATAAATGGCGTTTGATTTTTAATAACGCGCCTGATGATTTT
>CAZQXM010000006.1:0-21562 GCA_964597205.1 uncultured Gammaproteobacteria bacterium | reverse complement strand
TCAACCACCCTCTCCAACTTCGAAGCCCTAGAACCTTTAACAAGAACAACAGTCTTGCCATCTAAACTAGCTCGTAGTTCACTAACTACTTCTGAGATCTCACGCCCGCGCGCATCAATCACCATCATACGCAAACTAACATATTTTACGACATCAGCCACAAGCTCAGGAGAAGACTCCATCAACTCACCAAGAACTAGAATTTTATTCTCGCTAGCATACTGCTCACAAACAGCATCAACACTAGCTCTTAGCGAATCGGGATTAGCATTATAGCTATCATCTATGATTAGATTTCCAGCAGTATCATGGTGATAACTTCCACGCCCGCGCCCCGGGTTATATTTCGAGAGTCCAGCTTGGATTTCAGCTTCACTTAGACCTAGAACTCTAGCCACCACTGCTACAGCATTAGCATCGCTATGTATCGCAGCGCCAGCAAGACCGTTAAGAACATAGTGACGACTATCATCGAAAGCCATCACATTTAACTTCCAGTCTTTACCCTTAGTTTCAACATGTGCTTGCAAAAGCGATGGCTCAGAAACCAATTGATCATAGAGCTTAGTATCTACGCAGAGTAGCGGCGCCAGATCCACACGCGAAATCATCCCAGCAACTATCTCTAATTTAGCCTTGCGAATATTTTCTATTGAGCCCAAGAGCTCTATATGAGCAGATCCTATATTAGTAATCACTGCTATATTCGGTTCAGCACAGTCACTTAATTCCTTAATTTGCCCCAGCCCGCGCATACCCATCTCAACAACTAAGACCTGAGTATCAGCTGGCATCGCCACTATAGTTTGCGGCACACCGATTTCGTTATTAAGATTAGCTCGGCTATAATGCACTCGATAACGCTCAGAGAGAACTAAGCGCATCATTTCTTTAGTGGTGGTTTTACCAGAGCTACCAGTGATCGCTACTACAATAGGATTCACTAAACGCCTATAAGTTTTAGCTAGGCTCTGGTAAGCAGCGATACTACTATCGACAGCCAAGATACGTTCACTGGATAAATCCTCTAAGCAATTAATAACTTTAATCCCAGCAACTTTACTACGCTCAGCTATCACTAATGAAGCACCAGCTTTAAGTGCTGCATCTATATAATCATGCCCATCGAAATTCTCTCCACTAAGAGCAATAAAAATATCGCCTACTTTAATCGTTCTAGTATCAGTGCTAACTCTAATTAGACCCTGACTTAATCTAGCTGCCAGTACAGGCAGGACTTGGAGCTCGAGATTAAGACTAAGATTTGGCAATCTAACTTTATTATAAACGTATAGTCAATACTGCTAAAATGTACAGAAGCATGGCAACTACCGAGATAAAACTAGTAAAAAACGACCTGACTGAAGAGCAGCTAAAGCACTATCTAAGCGTTGACATGATCGCTATCGACGGTGAGATGATGGGGCTCAATATAGTTCGCGACAGATTATGTCTAGTGCAAATTGGCGATGCCAATAATCAAGTAACTCTAGTGCAGATAGAATTAAACCAAAAATCCGCACCAAATCTCAAGAAATTAATGGAAAGTCAAAATCCATTAAAGATTTTTCATTACGCTAGAACCGATGTTGCTTGGATGAAATATTGGCTAGGTATTAATGTTACTAATTATTTTTGCACTAAGGTTGCTAGCAAGCTCGCTCGCACCTACACTGATAAACACGGTCTTAAAGACATCTGTAAAGAAATCACCGGCAAAGAGCTTAACAAGAATCAACAAAGCAGTGATTGGGGCTGTGCAGATCTTAATGGCGATCAGCGCAAATATGCTGCTACCGATGTTATTCATTTAATAGAAATTCATAAAAAACTAACCGAGATGCTTGAGCGCGAAGGCAAGACTGAGCTTGCTGAACGCTGCATGAAGCATCTAGATATATATGTAGATCTTGACATTCAAGGCTACCAAGGAGTATTCGAGCACTAATGCTAAGTTCCAGTCAGAAAGAGAGTCTTAGAAAGATAGTTAGATCCTTCAAAAAAGCAAGGATCTTAGTTGTTGGCGATATTATTCTCGATGAGTATTTGCTTGGTAGTCCTGAGCGTATCTCACGCGAAGCGCCAGTAATCATACTTAATCATGTAGGCTCAGACTACGCTTTAGGCGGTGCTGGCAACGCAGCAGCTAATATTGCGGCACTTGGCGGCAATGTAACTCTATTAGGTTTATCAGGCGACGATGATGGTGCCGAGCGCATCACCAAGCTCGCTGAGCAAATGCATATAGCACTAGAACTTATTAAAGATCCTAAACGCAGAACCACTATTAAGACTCGCGTCATTTCTACTTCTAATCAGAACCCTGATAGCGGCACCAGGGTTAAGCAACAAGTACTAAGACTAGATAGACAAGATCGCTTCGCTATTAGCCCAGAGACCGAAAACGAACTAACTATGAGTTTCAAAAGACTAGTAGGTGCAGCTGATATAGTCTTAATCTCAGACTACAACAGCGGTCTATTAACTCCAAGCTCCAGCAAGAAGATTATAGAAATCGCTAAGAATCAAAACAAACGCGTAATAGTAGATAGTACTGGTGATTTCAATAAATTTATCGGCGCTTATTCTTTAACACCTAATCAACCAGATGCTGAAGCCATGCTTAAACGCAATATTAGCGACGAGGAAGATTTGCTAAAAGCTGGCATAGAATTAATGGACAAAATCAACAGCGAAGAGATTTTGCTTACCCGCGGTGCTAAAGGCATGGCACTCTTCAAGCGTGGATCTGAACCGAATCTAATTCCAGCTTTTAATATAGTAGAAGTTTTCGATGTAACCGGCGCTGGCGATACAGTCGCTGCTAGTTATTCACTAGGCTTAGCTTGCGCTGCTACTAGCCATGATTCTGCTCTACTTGGCAATCTTGCCGCCAGTCTAGTGGTGCGTAAATATGGAACCGCTACTTGCAGTTCTAGCGAACTATTAGAAGCACTAAATTGATGCCTAGACTCATTCTAGTAATATTATTATCCAGCCTGAGCCTCTCAGCATCTGCCTTCTGGCCTTTTGATCCACCTAAAGCCGTCGTTGAAATTTTCCCTATTGAGAGCGTCAAACTCAAGACAAAAGACAAAGATACTCGCATCGCTTTTGTCTCAGATGCATTCCTCTATCCAGTACCCTCACCCTCTGAAACTTTCGCAGCACCACCGACCAGCAAGATCGGCATCATGTATAGAGAAAGCCAAGTGATATTACAAGAGGCAATTCGTGATTTATTAGCTGGCATTAATGACTATGATTTAGTTTTATTCGGGGGTAGCATGGTCGCTAATCAAGAACACTATCCGCTATTCGAGGATATTAGTTACGATCTCACTAAATACGGCTTAGAGTATTACAGCATGATCGGCTACGGCGAAACTAGCGGATCTAAAGCTGCCCATGAGCTAATCAAGAAGCCATATTATTTACTCACAATCGAGGATATTAATTTACTAGTGCTTGATAACGTTAGCGAAAAGATAGTACCAGAGAGGCTTCCAGAAGAAGCAAGTGAACAATATATTTGGTTAAATGAAACGCTTGAAGAACTAAACAATAAATCAGCTGAGTTATATACATTTAGCTACTATCCTCTTGACTCAGCAACATTAGATCTCATTAAAGGCTTCGATAAACTCAATATAGTAATGTTAGCCAACAGCGGCGCCCATAAATTCAGCATAGCCACCCATGATAAATACCCTGAGCTCAACAACGCTGCTCTAAGTATTTACCCTTGTGCTTTTACCGTTATTGAGAGACTAGCAAGCGGCAAGCTACAAATTAAAGTAGTACACACAAGACTAAGAGGCGTGAAAAACAAGGCGCAGAAAGCCTTACCAGCAGCTAAATCCTAGGTATCGCCGCCAACAGCTCCTTAGTATAAGCAGACTCCGGCTTCTCAAAAATCTCAAACACCGAAGCCGACTCTACTATGCGCCCGCGCTGCATCACTATTACTCTGTCTGCTATTTCAGCGACAACACCAAGATCATGAGTGATAAATAGAATAGTTTTACCAAGTGACTTCAAGAGCCGCAAGATCACCGCTTGCACCGTCACATCCAGCGCAGTAGTCGGTTCATCAGCAATTAATAAATCAGGGTTATTAATGATAGCCATCGCAATCATAATGCGCTGACGCATACCACCAGAGAGTTCATGCGGATAAGCTAAGTAGCATCTAAGAGGATCAGAAATACCAACCGCTTCAAGAGCAGCGATAACTCTATCAACGCTAAATCCATTAGCATCATGCACTTCTATCGCTTCGCGCAATTGAGCACCAATAGTATAAACAGGATTCAAACTACTAAGAGGATCTTGCGGAATATAAGCAATGCGTTTGCCGCGATATTTACGCAACTCAGTACTCGAAGAACCGTTATGAACAATATTCTCACCACGCAATATAATGTCACCACTTAATCGAGCCGTAGTCGGTTGCAAACCTAAGATACTAAGTGCTGTAAGAGATTTACCACTACCGCTCTCACCAACTAGAGCCAAAATCTCACCATCGCGAATAGTAAAATTAATATCGAACAAAGCCTGAAACTGGGTTTCTGGGAAGGTCAAAGATAAATTTTTTAGCTCAAGCATTAATACTTTCTCAATATCTACTGCTAAGACTTGCCAAGCCAGGCAAAAAATAACATAATATAGTATATTCGCTTTAGGCTAATCTTCCAAGAGTAAAGCGAACCAGAGGGCTTATACGCCCGAGCCGCCACTAAGAAGTGCCCGCTCTTTAAAAATTTTTGGTATGAACGAGAACAACCAAGTAGACACAAGTATAAGATTGCGCCTAGCTGCTCTTGGCGGTTTGCAAGAAATCGGCCGCAATATGTGGGTTTACACTGCTAGCGACAGAGGGCATATAGCAGCTAACGATAAAGAAAGTCCAGAAGACAAAAATATCGAATACCTAATAGTTGATGCTGGCAATAGTTATCCTGGGCACGACGCACCGGGCGTAGACTACGTGGTACCCGAGGCTAAATTCCTTGAAAACAAAAAAGCCAAAATTCAAGGCTTAGTTCTCACTAGCGTGCATGAATCTCACTCAGGCGGAGCTCATCACATCATCAAGAAGCTCAATATCCGTAGAGTTATTGGCTCACGCCTCGCTATTGAGCAAGTTAAATCACGAGTAGAGAATGCTGCTGATATTAGCTGGGAGTATTTTACAAGCCGCCAGCCAGTGAAAGTTAGCAGATTTACTTTAACGCCTTTCTATATCACCAGCTCATCATTAGAGAGCTATGCTGTAGCTATTCAAGCCGGCGCTAATACTGTTTTCTACAGCGGCACTTACAAAATAGACCAGACTCGCCTTGATAATCACAAGAGTGATATCGCTGGCATGCTTGCTTTTAACGCCTCAGACTTAGCTGCTGATAGTCAAGATCCTGGTCCAGTTGATCTATATTTAGGTTGTTCTGCTGGAGCTGAGAACGAAGGTTACTCCGTTTCTGAGCTTGAACTCTATCATCGTTTTAAATCTCTACTTAAAGTAGAAGAAGGGCGAGTGATAGTCAATACCTACAGCTCTAATAGTGTGCGTCTGTTAATGCTTCTGCAAGCCGCTATCGACACTAAGCGTAAAGTTGCTTTCCACGGTCAAGAAGTTAAAGAAGCTTATGAAGCTATTATTGCTGCTGGTCTTTACGAAGATACTGCCAACAATATTATTAGCATGAAAGATACTAGTAATCATGAGGATTCTAAGATACTGATTATCACCTCGGCGCCAGAAGGCAATGCTCTAAGAGAGCTTGAATTTATCGCTTACGGTAGAAGCCTAGAGATGGAGCTTAAGAACACTGACACCATAGTTAATAGTGCTGATGCGCCCCCAGGTACCATTCGCGTGATGGCACAAATCGCTGATCAATTATTCCTCAAGAACGTAAAACTTATAGGTGGACGCAACACTGGCTTACATTCTGGTAGCTACGCTTGCACCGAAGAAATGAAATTTATGTTCAATCTCACCAGATCACGTTATTTCTCTCCTGTGATTGGTGAATCACGTCAGCTTTCACGCCACGCCAAACTCGCCATTGATACCGGTTATGATATAGGCGGCATAGTGATGATAGAGAATGGTGATGTTCTTGAAGTCTTCAAGCATGAAGTGAGACTAGTCGGCAAAGTTGAGACTGGTGAGATACTAGTAAACCATAAACAAGATTTCCACCTCGACGATAAAATCATCAAAGAACGTGAAACTATAGCTCTCGAGGGTGTGGTAACTGTGAGCTTCAGTATCAACAAGAAAAAACGTTTAGTCTCTGGACCTGTGTTTACAGCTAGAGCTTGCACTTTCTCTAACAATAAAGAATGGAAAGTATTTTGCTTGCTCAATACTCCAGAGATAGCTGCTGCTATCGATAATCTTAATAACACCAATCCTAAAGCAGATATAGAAGAATACCAAAAAGTAGTAAGGGAGCATATGAACAAGGTTATCAAACAGCAAATTGGTAAAAAGCCAGCTGTGGTAGTCTTCGCAAGTGAAGTTTGATGCAGGAGTTACTAGAGCAACTACTTAAACCCAACCAGCTAGTTTATGGCTTAACCAACTCTGCTAAAAGTTACCTGCTCGCTAAATTACTTGAAGAATCATCTCAGCCAATCATTTTCGTAGTAGCTAATCACCACGAAGCACAGATTTACACTCGTGAAATTATGAATTTAAGTCACCATGAGCTTAAGCCAGTGACTAATTTTCTTTGCCAGGAAGTATCTCCCTACGATCAAATTAACTCAGATATCGATACTGTTAGTAGAGACTATGAGATTTTTAGACTTTGGCGCGAGAATAAAACCTCACTGATAGTAATTCCCTTCAAAGCTTTTGCTCAATTATATATTTCGGCAAGTGATCTTAAAGAACGTTCATTGACTTTAACTAAGGGTCTTGAAATAGATCCGCTTAAACTTGCTGAAAAACTTATTAGATTAGGTTATTACAAAGAATCAGTAGTAGAAGCTAGAGGACAGTTCAGTATTAGAGGTGATATCGCTGATATTTACCCGCTTACTGGCGAGCCGATTAGACTTGAGTTCTTCGGGGATAATATTGAGAGTTTAAGATCTATTTCTACAGCTACTCAGCGTTCTATCAAGAATGTCGAGGAGTCTATAATAGAGCCCCGTTATTCTATAGAGCGTAATACCGGTGACGGACTTGAAGATCAAATTCGAGCTTTAGTTAAAGACTATTCTTCACAACTGAGCCCAGAGGGGCGCGAGTCGCTTGAACTGCTCTTACAATCAGATATTGAGAACTCAGCTGATAATTTATATTGGGAAGGTGTAGAATATTTCAAACCTCTAGTTAAGACCAAAACTGATACTTTATTTAGTTATCTGCCCGAGAAATGCCAAATAATATTTGACGAGTGGCAGGATCTCTTGAACGGGGCACTAAGATGGGAAGAGCAAATATTATCCCAGTACAAGGATAATATAGCGGCTGGTAAAGTTATGCCTATCGCGCTAACAAGCCCAGAGAGAGAAACTAAACTACATCTACCTTTTAATCAAATCACTGATGGCTTTAAGAAATTCAAGCAGCGCTTATACCTGCAAACACTGCCTGAAGAAGGTAGCGAAGGTGCCGCCGAGATAGTCTCTTACCCAGCAGAGCGCTTCGCTAGCAAGGTAGAAGATTTTATAGAATATATTCGCAAGCATATTCGTGAAGGTATGCGCATTATGATATTTAGTGAGCAACCACAACGCGTGCTCGGCATACTTAAAGAATGGGATATTAATGCCCTCTATAAGAACAATGTTTTCGAGGCTGATGAGAGTGATAAAGAATCAAGACACCCAGTTTGGGTGCTAAGAGACGGCACAGAAGAGGGTTTCAAGCTACCAGATCATAATTTACTCGTACTGACTGATAGAGAATTATTTGGGCGCAGCCGCCAAGCTGTCGCCAGGCAAAAACGCAGCCGCGTAGAAACTAAGCGCCAAGATATTTATACCAGCATAGCTGAACTGAAATCAGGCGACTATGTAGTTCACTATAAACACGGTATTGGTATTTATCGCGGTACTGAATTTATCACTCTCGATAAAGGTCTTTTTCGTCAAGAATATTTAGCCATAGAATACGCTAACGAGGCTAGAGTATTAATTCCTGTAGATCAAATTAATCTCTTATCACGCTTCAACACTAGCGAAGAGAATAAACCTAGACTCTCCAAGCTCGGTGGCACTGAGTGGGAAAGAGTCAAGAAGAAAGTCAAGAAATCAGTTCGCAGAATTGCTCAAGATCTTATTAACCTCTACGCAGCAAGAGCTAAGCAATCAGGTTACACTTACCCGCCAGATACTCCATGGCAAATAGAAATGGAAGACGCGTTTCCCTATACTGAAACTAGCGACCAACTAAAAGCCATACAAGAAGTTAAAGCCGATATGGAAGAGCCAAAACTAATGGACAGACTGATTTGCGGTGATGCAGGTTTCGGTAAAACTGAAGTAATTATCAGGGCTGTATTTAAAGCCATTATGGATGGCAAACAAGTAGCGATACTAGTGCCCACTACAGTGCTTGCTCAGCAGCACTTTAATGTTTTCAGGGATCGCTATGCACCCTACCCTATTAAGATAGGGCTGCTTTGTAGATTTAAAACCGCCAAAGAACAAAAAGAAACAGTAGATAAATTAAAAATCGGTGAATGCGATCTAGTTATCGGTACTCATAGACTACTGCAGAAAGATATTCAATTCGCTAAGCTCGGACTCTTGGTAATTGATGAGGAGCAGAGATTCGGCGTTGCTCATAAAGAGAAGCTCAAATCTATGCGCCAAGATTTAGATATCATCTCGATGTCAGCAACACCAATACCGCGCACTCTGCATATGTCTATTTCTGGCATCAAGGATATAAGTCTCATCGCTACCGCACCAGTTAACCGTATGCCGGTTAAAACTTATGTAGGCGAATATAAGAATTCTGTTATACGTACCGCCATCCTGCATGAGCTAGAACGCGGCGGACAAGTATTCTTCGTACATAATCGCATCGAAAATATAGACTCTATCGCCATGATATTGCAAGAACTGGTTCCTGAAGCTAATATCCGCACTGCCCACGGCAAAATGGCAGAAGGTGAACTAGAGGATGTAATGTTCGCCTTCGTGAATCACGAATTCGATATTCTAGTCTGCACCACCATTATCGAGACCGGTCTTGATATCCCTAACGCCAACACCATTATTATTAACGATGCTAACGCCTTCGGTTTATCTCAGCTTTATCAGCTTAGAGGACGCGTTGGTAGATCAGATGTGCAGGCATACGCCTATCTAATGTACAAACCAGATACAGATCTTTCTGACACCGCTAGGCACAGGTTAAAAGCTATACGCGAACTTACGAATCTAGGTGCTGGTTATCAGGTTGCTATTCGCGATATGGAAATACGCGGAGTTGGTAATGTTTTCGGTGCTGAGCAGCACGGGCATATGCTTTCTGTTGGTTTCGATTTATATTGCAAAATACTCTCTGACACTATCGAAGAGATGAAAGGCAATATCAACGTCGAGGATCTTGAGCGCGAAACGCTTATCGATATTAAGATCAGCGCCTTCTTCCCAGAAGATTGGCTCAGCGATACTAAGCAGCGCATGAATGAATATCGCAGACTCTCTATGATCCGTGATGAGAAAGCATTAGGCGGACTAATTACTGAGTGGAATGATAGATTCGGTAAATTGCCTCCAGAAACTCATAATTTAATCGAGCTAGTAAGGCTTAAGCTATTAGCTAGAGACGCTAAGATCTCAAGCATTAATCAAGAAGGCAGCATTATTAAGATTAGTAATGATATGCGCCTAGGTAAGTGGATACCTCTGCAGCGTGGCTTGAGTGCAGAATTGCAGGCTAAAACCAGCTTTAAACCCGGCACTTATGGCTCGCGCAACCAAGAATCATTCGTCAGCATCAACATTAGCCATATGGACAATGAGGCGATTTTGGACGCAATCAGGCAAGTGGTATTAAAATTAAAAGAGTCCGGTGAAAGTCCTCAGTAAAACTCTAATAATACTAAGTTGCAGCTGCATGGCGGCTGTAGCTGCTGGACTACCTATAGACGAAGATAAAATACTATTCGACTACAAGAAACGTTTCAGTGATATTATTTCTTCTAATATTTTTTCCAGCCCAGCTGAGCTTAGAACTAATCTAGCTTTGCGCGACAGCATCTTAGATTATTTAACTAAAGCCAATGGTGGTAAGCCACTAATCGAACCTGCTGAATTAGAAGGGATGTGGACTTACTACATTAATAACAAGTTCGGCTCTAAAGCAATTTTCGATGCCAAACTAAAAGAAGGCTATCTAAGCGAGGCAGATGTTAAAGAACGTTTCAAAGATAATCTAGTCTTATTACGCTACTTCAAAAACACTGTAGAGCCCAGAATTAGAGAGGATTTGCGTAAACGCGGCGAAACCTTAGATTATGCCGAAGAGCATAATATCGCTTACGAGTCTGAAGCTCTTAAATACCAATTCTTCAACACTGTAGAAGAATATGGCGGACAAAAACGTTTCGAAAAATATTTGCAGGATAATTATTTAAGCGTGGCTGATGTCTTCTATTTCATCAAGAGTGACTTTGTGACGCCATTGATTAAAGAAGACCTCTTCAATGAGAAACTCAAGCTTGATTCAGCCTATAAAGAAGTCTTAGAGCGTGATATCGCTGAATATTACAATAACCATAAAGAAAGTAAATATCACAGCGAAGAAAAATACTATCTGAAAGGTTACGCTGAGCCTTTAACTAAAAGTTCTAAGCTTTACTCCGAGGCTATAAAAACTGCCATTATCGGCAAAGCTGCTAATTATACTAGTCCAGCGATCAAGACTAAAGCCGGCACTGTCACTCTAACAATCGAAAAAGTAGAACCAGCTTACTATACAAGCTTAGAAGAAGCTCACGATCAAATCTACGCCATTGTTAAAGCTCGCAGACTTAAAGAACTTGAGATTCCCGTTCTAGGTCAAATCTAAGAGTATAAGGACCAGGATAACGCTCAGTCAAAACATTCGGCACTGGCTTAAGCCGTTTAATAGAACTAATAAAGCTCTTACAGAACTCATTAAACCTAGCACTCTCTGATGGCTTAGTCATCATCATTGAACTAATAAAACCAGTATTGCCCTCTACCGTAATTTCAACAGGATTAATCAAGGCTTTTTTAGATAGTATCAATTCTTCTGTTAGAGCCGCTGGCATAGCACTTAGAGCTTGCTGCCATTTATGGTGCAGGAGAGCTAAATTCCTCAAGAGAAAATCTCTATAAGCCGGCTCAAGTTCAGCATCTAAGAACAACTGAGCATCAGCCTGATTCAAACTTAAATCTAAACTATCTTCTTTAATAGTGTAATTAAAAATATCCAGAACATCACGAGCTAATTTTGACTCATCAGCAACTTTCAAAAGTAGATCATGAACAACAATATCCCCTAGAACATGATCTTGCATAATCAATTCTGGCACTAATACTTTTTTCACTACTCTAATATTCATCAAGTCTTCAATGCTAGAAGCCGCTATATCCTTAGGCACTCCGTTAAGACTATAAATATAATCAAACAAACTTAGATCTAAAGCTTCTAGATCTTTCTCGCCAACTGTACTATTACTAGCCTTGGTATCTAATTTAAAAGGCAGATAACTAATATCACCAGGATGGAATCTAGTGAGTGCTACTACTTTATTTTGCGCCAGTTCTACTTGCGCAACCTTAGTAGCATCAGTCTCCCAGAGCGGGCTTGAATAATAAGGAATAGTAGAAATCAATAAGCTAGACTTGAAACTTAGAACCAAAAGCAAAGCAATAAATCCTGGTATAACTAGAGTCATAACAAAAGCCAATAAACTAAAAGTTGCTGCTAAGGCTTTAGTAATATAAGGAATCACTGGCGCTTCAATACTAATAGAATCACTAACTATATCTTGCAAAGTGCGTTTACTTTGATTAAAGCAACCTGCCAAATAACCTAAGCCTAGTATCAATAAAGAAAAAATCGAAAATAAATAACGTAAACTAGCGCGCTCTAGCCCAAGCGGCTTATGCTCATAACTAGTAACTTGTTTAAGCCCTAATAATAAACCAGCAAGATTATAGCCACTATAAGCCAGTGCAAGACTATCAATCAAACTAAAAACAAAAGCTAATAGAATAAAAACTTTAATCTCTTTAAGATTAAAACTATTATAAACAGCGAAAGCCAGTAGCAAATATATAAATAGACTGAGATAGCTAGAAGCTAGTCTTTGCCAAAATCCTGCTACTTTGTATTCCATACTGATTTGATTCTAGCTTGGATTCTGCACTCGTGCTTAAAGCGCAAAAATGACCCGTCGGGGTCATTTTTGCTATTGCAGAGCAGCATGCAATTTATCGATAAAATCTAAGGTCTCAGTATAAGAAGGAAATCTAAAATCAATTCCCTCAGCCGTATTATTCAGCTTGGGACCGACAGAAATATTAGCCACTTTCATTTTTTTGTTAGGGTAATGCTTTTGGTAAGCTCTTAACCCTTTCATCGCTTGATAGTCAGCCAGCGAATCACCGAACATAAAGACCTGAGTCGGTACTGCATCCAAGTCACGGGTATCAAGAATATCCCAAACCGCATCACCCTTGTCGTATTTATATTTAGTGTCAAGAAATATCAACTCCTTACCGAAGTCAGATACTTGCCAGCGACTAGAACGCTCTAGGAGAAAATTAATCTTCTCAAGAGTCATACGCTTAACTTCAGCATAATCTTCAACATCGAAATAAAGAGCAAAATCCCCCGGCGTAACCAAGAAATCAATATCAGAGACCACTTCACGCCCGAGTATGTCCTTGAGTAAATCTATAAAAATCACAGTCTCATCATATGAGCGAGCGAATTCTTCGCGCGCATAAGTAAGTACATCATTATCGATAATCTGCCTACCGCAACCACAGTACTTACGCACATTGCGCGGGAAATTAGACCTAAATAAATCTATATAGCTGCGTGCCGTAAGTATAATCAGTTCAAGACCTGGAACCGTGTTGAGTTCGCTTAATTGCTTAGCAGTCTTGGCTGCGATCTTAGGATGTCTATGATCAAGAGCTTCAACCATATCTGGTCTTAAAGTTCCATCAATATCAAAAATCAAAAAGTACTTTCTGCTCGGATCAAGAGCGTTGTCTTTAAATAAAAACTTGGCAAGCAAGTCAGCACTCGAACTGGAATTAGACATTAGCGTAAAAACTTAAATGCAAATGACTTGCACATAACTATATTATTCCACGTCTATAAGCATCTTATCCAAAGGCCTTAACTAAAGGCAAAAGCCCCTCTAGATCAAGAGTTTCACCTCTTAAGTTGCCCAAATTAAGACTCGATATTATCTCTCCGTCATAGCCACCAGCTTTAAGAGCATTGTTCATAGTTTTGCGTCTATTACTATAAATAGTTTTTATTAGCCTTCTTAGTTTCTGCGCCGGTTTATCGATGCCAAGTTTACTAAGATCAACAGCAGGCTTATCACGCAGCTTAATACAAACCAAAGTTGAATCTACTTTCGGTTCTGGCATAAACATAGAACGCGGCACGTCGAATAATCTTTCTACTTCAGCCCAATAATTCACTAATAAAGTTAAAGCACCATGATCTTTAACACCAGGTTTAGCACAAAGTCTATCAGCGAATTCCTTCTGCACCAAAATATTAATTTCAGAAATTAAATGACGATTAGTCGTTTTAGTCTCTGTAAGATCATCACCAATCTCACCGAGCAGATGCACGATAATTCTGCTTGAAATCTGATATGGGATATTAGCGATAACTTTGATCTTTTCTTCTTCGCCTTTAAGAATCTGGGCTGCTAGTTCCTTTCCAACACAGTCAGCAAGCTGAGTTTGCAAAACATCCCCACGCAGAACCTCAAGCTTAGGGTCAGCAGCCTGCAGCAGCTTAAGAAAAGGCATACAGCTGGTATCAAGCTCAACAGCATATAATTTGCGAACTTGCGGCAATAATTTTTCAGTAAGAAAACCTATACCAGCTCCTATCTCGAAAACAAGATCACCTTCGGTATCTGGATTTTCCACCGGGCTCAGAGTAAAACTAGCAATATCCTCAAGCACTAGAGAGCTAACTAGAAAACACTGACCCAAAGCTTTTTGTTTGCGAAAAGCCTGAGCACGCTCAATTAATTGCGGATCGAGAAATCCATTAGGCTTAGCTTTAGATTTAACTCTAGCCATCTGCCACCAACTTATCTAATTCACCGCTAGCTTCTAAAGCGTGAAGATCATCACAACCGCCCATAGAAACTCCATTAATAAATATTTGTGGCACTGACTTGCGATTGCCCTTAGTTTTAAGTGACATAGCTTCACGCGCCGCTTCGTCACCATCAAGACGAATACGACTATAACTAAGTCCTTTAGACTCCAGTAAGCCTATGGCTTTTTGGCAGTAGGGGCAGTGATCCCAGGTATAGATTTCAATTTTCGCCACAAGGCTTAACTATAGCAGAAGGTAATACGCATTTCCAGTTTGTAACGAAATAGGCATTTTGTTCGTATGCTAGGCGACCGAGATCGAGCGACCGAAGTTGACTGAGCTCGTCAATGAGGATCGCGAGATCGAAGGGCAACAACGCAGACGGACAAAAGTGCCATTTCGTTTGATTAGATATAGAATAAGACTATATAGATGGCACTATTCTCCAAATACTCAAAACTAACCCAAATCGAAGAAAAGAAACCTTCTCGATTAGGCTTAGATGCTGATCCAAGTGCTGGTACTAAGTTTTTTTTACATACAATTTCAGCAGTAAGTAGTCTAGCTTTATTACTGTTTATCTTCACTCTTAACCAATTAGGTCCAGATCAGATCGAGAGTCTCTCTAACACGCTGCAGAATATAGATTTTCTCAATATCAAACTCTCTCCTCGCTTAGTGGAAGATCTACGCTTCGCTAAGCCTATAACTATATTTATCATCAGCGTAATGGCAGCTTACGGTGTCTATGCTGTTATCGATCTTAAGCAACGCAAAACTATTCAGACTAAACAAATCGACAGATCCTATTTCGCCGAGTCTGGCGATATCTCTTATGCCATCCATATACTTTTACTACTACTGATATTAGTTAGTTCTTTTCTGCATTATCACCCTAAACCTAAAATTCAAATCACCGAAATTGAATTTATCCCTACTCAAATCGAATCACGCAAAGCTCCTAAAGAAACTAAACGTAAAGCTGAAAAGCAATCAGTGAGCGCTGGCAAGCATAATCCCAAGAAGCCTGTTACGCCAATAACTCAACCAACTGGTAAACCTAAAACTGCTCCTAAGCCAGAAGTTAAAGCTGAACCAGTTAAACAAACAGAAACTAAGCCGACGCCTAAGCCACAACCAGCTACTCCTAAACCAATGCCACAGGCAGCTAAACCTCAACCAAGTCCAGCACCAGCTCCCAAGCAAACACAAGTACAACCTAAACAAAGTACTTTCACGCCTAATACTTTTACTCCACCGACTCCTAAGCCGCAAGTAAGTCCGCAAGCTTTGCCGCGCGAAGCTTTGCAACAAGCACGCATGAATCCTAATGCTAGCTCTTTGCCGACACCTAAAACTTATTCATCGACAGGTGGCATCGGTTCAAGTGCGACAGGCTCAGGCACTAGCCCGGCTCCTAAATTCGATTCTAGTGGTGCTGGTGAAACAACCAATCTAGTAGCACGCATAGCAAGCATACCTAGAGCTCCAAGCATGGGTAGTGGCGGCGCTTATGGCGGACCATCTAACCCTGACGTTAATGACAACCCTAATGGACCAGCCTCTCTCGGTGCTAAAGCTGATATCGAGTTCGGTCCTTACATGTCTGCTCTACAACGCAAAATTAAAATGGCTTGGAAACCACCAAGAGGCTCTGAATCGAATCGCATAGTTGTCGTTTTCACTGTAAATAAAACAGGTTATTTACAGAACGTACAATTGGTAACTCCTTCACGCGATCAAACTGCCAACGCCGCTGCCTTGGATGCTGTTAAACGCGCAGCACCATTTGATCCACTACCAGCAGGTTCACCAGCAACTATAGATATAGAATTTACATTTGACTATAATGTTTTCAAGAAAGAACGGTGGTGAGCAAAAACGTGACAGACGTCACGTTTTTGCGCTGCCGTGGGCGAGTGCAGAATCTCAAAAATGACTTATAATAATAAAAGACAAGAATAATTATGGACGAACAAACAACAGAAACATACGGCAACGAAGATCTAGGACTAGCAGACGCGGCGGGTTTAAGCCCGGATAGCGTGCAGCCAGATTACGATTTCCTAGCATCATTTTGGCAATATTTTCAAAACGATGCGATCTCTTCTATTCCTATTACTATTTGTTCTTTCTTAGTAATAGCAGTGGTCATCGAGAGACTAATGTTCTACAACAAGAACAATCGTGATGTTTCTAAATTTATCCACAACTTACAACACCAACTAGAACGCGGTGATCTTGAGTCTGCTCAATTACTAGCAACTCAACTTGATAGCGTTACTGGTGAAGTTGGTGAAGAGGGTGTTCGTTTGCTGGCTGTGCAGAAGGAAGACTTCGCGCGAGCTTACGATATCACCGTAAACATCGTTACTCGTAAACTACAACGCTACCTACCTATACTAGGAACCATCGGTGCTATTGCTCCTTTCTTAGGTCTCTTCGGTACGGTGTCAGGTGTTATTAAAGCTCTCTTCCATATGTCACAAGGCGCTGAAGGTGCGTCTCTGAGCATGGTTGGGGAAATCTCTAGCGCCCTAATCGCTACTGGTTATGGTCTAGCTATCGCGATTATCGCAGTTGTAGCGAATAACGTCTTCTCGAATATCGTTAAGCGTTATGTCGATGATTTCATGCTTTTGAAATTATTATTCCTAAGCTTCTCTAACGTTGAGTTTAAAGTACCAGATACTAGTCGCTTTGCTCCTGAGCCTCCAAGCGACAATGGCAATGGTAAACGTGCTCCTTATCCGGAGTTTCTAAGGTAAATATATGGCATTTGGTGGCACCAGCAACGATACAGAATTCTCAGAAATTAATATTACGCCCTTAACGGACGTGTTTTTAATTTTGTTCTTAATCATGATAGTGATAGCTCCGATGCTACGCGAAAGCGCCTTGAAGGTAAATCCACCTTTAGCTAAACACGGCTCAGCGACAAGCTCTGGCAAGACTAAAGTTATCAACTTGGAAATCTCAGAGGATGGACTTATCGCTATCAACGGCAAGAAGCTTAGCGAAGCCCCAGTTCCACCCGAGCAAGTAGAACCACAAGTAACTGCTCGTCTCAAAGAAATCCTTGCTGATGAAGCTTACAAAGAAGCTCCTCTTAACATCATTGCAGATTCTGAAGCGCGCCAAAAATTCGTAGTTGGAGCTATGGATGCGGCTGCCGGACTTGGCTTGAAGAAGATGAATATAGTAACAGTATCCAACGTCGAATAGTTAATTATGATTAGAATCTTGCTAACACTAGTACTAGTCTTAGGAGCTACAGCTCCATCTAGCGCTACGTTGGTTATAGACAATGCCGAGATAGCAGAAGATTTACAAGAAGCGACAGACCTATATCAAGAAGAGATCGCAGATAATTACAGTGAGCTAAATCCTCATATACCTGAACCGATGATATTTGATCTAGTAAGACCGCTCGGCGCAAAGAAAGGTGAAATGGAAATCAATACCATAATTAAATACGATCCAGGGGATGGGCATTTAATTTGGTCTCCAGAGATCGAATTTATGCTTGATGACAAGCTCGGGGTTGAAATAGAGCTTCCTTTCAACAATGAAAGCTTAGAAGCTGTTAAATTCGCTCTACAAAAAACATTTGAGCCAAAATCCAAGAAGTTTATTCATGGCTTACAAAATTTATATAGGTACGATTTTCAAAATTCCAAAAACACTTTTGACAATACTTATATAGCTGGCTATAGATTTAATAAAAGCTTTAGCGATATTTTCATGAAAGGAATAAGGTTGAGTTTCGAAGAAGGTGATGCCACCACGAAGGGACTTTTCAACAACACGCTATTTTATGAATATAAGAAATTCAAACTTGGCTTAGAAACGAATCTCGTCTATGGAACTTCCAGAAATAATTATTTTATACTAATGCCGCAAATCCAATTCCCTATTAGGAAGAATTTATTCTTGCAGTTAGGTACTGGCATAGAAAGAAGTGGTGATAGTGATAGTCAGAGTCTTAGTACAACCAGTGCAGCAAGGCTAATATTTGAGATTTAACTTATTAATTCCGCTACAAAGCTATCAAGCTCAAAATCTTGCAGATCTTCTAATCCTTCCCCAACCCCAACTAACTTCACAGCTAGTTTAAATTTATGCGCTAATGACATCACAATGCCAGCCTTACTAGTACCATCATATTTAGTTAAAACTATTCCACTGAGTGAACAAGCTGCATTAAACAATTCAGTCTGTGAAATAGCATTCTGACCAGTGCTTGCGTCGAGAACCAACAAAGTCTCACAATGCGCACTAGCAGCATTTTTACTAATAACATCAGAGAGTTTACTAAGTTCTTGCATTAGATCAACCTTAGTCTGCAAGCGCCCTGCAGTATCGATAATAACAAGATTATAATCACTCGTGCGCGTCAGAGCCCTATAAACAACAGCACTGGGTTTGTCTTTCTCTTGCGCTAGTTCTATATCTACGCCAGCATTCTTAGCCCAATGACTTAACTGTTCAACCGCTGCTGCCCTAAAAGTATCAGCTGC
The DNA here is from genome assembly GCA_964597205.1 of uncultured Gammaproteobacteria bacterium. Classification (GTDB taxonomy): domain Bacteria; phylum Cyanobacteriota; class Vampirovibrionia; order LMEP-6097; family LMEP-6097; genus CAYUFH01. Next base: position 2,725 of record CAZQXM010000006.1, on the reverse strand, counting down.
TACTAGCAGCACCTTATATCCTTCTTCTTTATATTTATAGGCGATCTTCGCAGCGCTAGTGGTTTTACCAACGCCATTAACGCCAACCATAGTAATAATATTTAATTGGCTTTTACTTAGTTCAAGCTTAGTATTTAAAGCTTTAATATCTCCGATAATAAATTCACTAAATAATTTAGGCAAATCATCACGGCTGATTTTCTTAGCAAGCAAGCCTTTGATTTGTTTGCGCAAGTATTCAGTAAAATCTAAAGCCAGCTCAGGACCCAAATCAGAGCTTATAAGTGCTTCCTCAATCTGAGCTAAATCAGACTCAGTGATTAAATCTTCAAGCTTGGTAGCAGAAGGATTAGTAAATTTATTTAGTAGGTTTTTGAGGAAGCTCACTGATACTTAATTATATAACCAACCTATAGCTCAAGCTCCACCCTATTAAGATGAGCCAAAGCTTCATCTCTCAATTCTTTATCATGCTCACCCCTTTTACTAATAAATGCAGAAGCCTCACTAGCAAATAATCTGTTAGCCCTAAAAGCTTGTAAAAGTTTCACAAAATCCTCTTTAGTAATTGTACAACTTGGACTAAACGCCACGTGATCTAATATTTTATTTACAGCAAATGTATTTAGAGCTCCATGACTCTCAACTAATCTATTTAAATCCCATTCCTGCAATAATCTCGCTGCAGAGACTAAGGCATTTATAAAAACCAAATCAACTGTCACTTGTTTTGCTGCTTTCTTCGGTTGCAATAAAGTCGCCACCCGCCTCAGAAAATGAGAATCAATGTCTCCTACAGGCAAACAGTTTAATAATGGCTTCCGCAAATTAAGCTTAGTGTTTACAAAAATAGCTTCAACGAACTTCATATATTGAGTTTGCATCTGCTTAAATCTCGCTTCCAGGTGACGGATTTCATTAACAGATGACAGAGAACAATACTTCATTGCAGCTCTAATAGCAGCATCCATTCTAGCTAAATCTTGAATATAAACTAGGCTCGGTTCAGAGATTTCACCATGATCATCAAGTTTAATATTAGCGGCAATCTTTACGTCATTTTTATGATCAGGATTAAATAAACAATTGAAATAACTCTCAGTAACAGCTAAAACAGTAAGCACAGAATCTAGAGCACTTTTCTTGTCACCCCTAGCAAGGCAAGCCTCAGCATTAGTTTTTGTACTCCGCAAGATCATAGTTGTTAGATCAGCCTCATCTATACCCAAACGTATTCCTTTGCTATGATTCAACTGTTCTTCAATTAGTTCAGCAGGAAGATTTTTCATCTTAGCGAAAGCTGATTCCTTAGTTACAAATAAATTATTAGCTCTAAGCGCTAATGACAGACGAATAGCTGTAGCAAAATTTTGATTTTGTAAGGCTGCCTGCGCAGCTAACTCTAGACACAAATCAATAAAAACCTGCCTACTTATACAAACATTCTTGCCTTCAAAAATCTCAGGAACTAGTGCTTTAAGTCCAAGCACGCTAGATTTGGCTGATAATTCTATTAAATGCTTGGCAGTCGGAAGTAACGTTTCCCTAGAATCAGCAGAAAGCCTTTTCGCTAAATCATGAGTAATGAACCTTGGTCTTAAACCAGTCTTAAATGCTGGCACTGAAGTAAATCTAGTTTCTTGAAGTGGGCGATGAACCCCATTCTTCCAACGCTGGGGTGGATTGTTACGTATTCTTCTTTGTTCAGGGGCAACACGCTTCATAAGATCTTATGTTAAAGACCTTATCAAAGATAGCACAATAAACTATTTAAAGTACTTTCGCATCTTCTCTCAGCGCTTTAAGCAGCATCTGAGCGACTTCTTTAGGCTCACCTTGGAATAATTTCACATCAGAGCGCGCCGCAGGCAAGCTAGCAGAAACTATATTAATACCAGTAGAATCAGCAGCACTGCTCTCTTCTATATCAAGAGGTTTTTTCTTAGCTTTCATGATGTTCACAACAGACGCGTAACGCGGCTCGTCATCACCCTTGTCGCAAGTGATAACTGCAGGCAATGTCACTTCATAACTTTGTTTCTCACCAGCATTCTCGCGTGAAGCAACTAAGCTGCCATTTTCCCAAACTAATTTATTTACCACATGAATATATGGAGTATTGAGATGCGCAGCAACACCAGCTTCTGCCCAAGCAGCTTCATTGTCTATAGATTTTTTACCGCCTAGTATAAGGTCAGCACCTAAGGATTTGATTTTTTCAGCAAGCACTTGAGTATTAAGCACAGAAGATTTAATCAAAACCGCTCTATCAGCACCCATAGCAAGACCCTGGCGAAGCGCTTCGGCACTACGTTCTACGCCCATAGCGATAAGTATAATTTCATCGATTGGCGCACCAGCTTCTTTAAGTCTAAGTGCTTTCTCGATAGCGAACTCAGCATAAGGATTTAAAATCCACGATATACCAGCCTCATCGATGCTCACACCACTATCAGCGATTTTAATTCTGGTAGTAGTATCAGGAGTCTGAGAAACTATAATTGCGATTTTCATACTTAAGCATTCTACCCAGCGAAAACCCTTAGTTAACTTCATCTCTCCCTCTAAAACCGCGCCCAATTCAAAAAAATAATAATCATTCAAAAGCCTGATCCAGCTTGATCAATCAACCACATAAGATTTCAACAGGATTATTAAGAATATCAGATTCGGTTATCTTGCTTAAAGCAAGGGCATAATCTGTCTATACGAAACATAAAGGGGG
>CAZQXM010000005.1:0-34863 GCA_964597205.1 uncultured Gammaproteobacteria bacterium | reverse complement strand
AGAGTATCTAGCTTTTCTGGGCTGAGCATATTAGAAAAAAACTGCTCAAGAGCGGGGACAACACTCTTGAGCAGAGCTATGTATTATAACATATTAATTGCTGCTATGATAGATCCTATGTTCAGGTCTTTTTTAAGGTCATTTTTATGCATTTTCACGCTAGTTTTGGCGTTTTTACCCTCAGAGGCGGTATTTTTAGCCGCTTCTCAGTGCGATGCCCCGCCGATGGCTACTGTTGATTTAGTTGCTAGCCCGGCTAAATATAAAGGTCACAGAATAGCAGTTGAAGGTGAATTTTATGCTTTTTCCACTCTGCCCCTTGATTATAAAAATGCCATGCGCTCAAGCAAGGATTTTGTTGGAATTGTGCTAACTCGGCCAGATCATCCCAAGATACCTTTAGTCGAGCTTAAATTGGCTGTGCCGATTAAAATGTTTAAGGATGATGAGATACTTTCTGGAGTCGAGCACGGTGATATGGTGCGTGTTGAAGGTAAGGTATTTGCGGTAGCTCTTGGTGAAGCTTGGGTGGATGTTACTGAACTCAAGATCAAGCAAAAAATAGCCAAGGATGATGACGATGAACCAAGTGAAGATGAGCAAGAATGATTTCACTAATTTGCTAGCAGTCGAAGGTGTCGATGGTTATGCGCTTTTAGATTCTGAATTTATGGTGGTGGATAGCCGCGCTGGTTTTAGAGTGCCTGCCGGTCATCAAGCCTTGTTCGCTGATGTTTTTTCTGCTAGTTTTTCTGGCGATGCTGCTGATATTAATACCGCTATAGTACTCGCTGAGAAGGGTGCTTGGTTACTAGCACAGTTACCCGGCATACCTGAAGTTGGACAGCCAGCATATTTAGTGGTGCTTGCTGGAACGAAGCAGCCTGTCGACATCCCACAACTTGAAGCGTCAGTGGCAGCTCTACTGCGCTAAAATTACTATTAACAACAGGGGAAATAAAATATTATGAAAAAACAATCACTACTATATATATCTATGATTAGTATCGCGGCCCAGATGCCAGTTGGCGCTGAAGGCTATGGTTACGCGCCGCAGGGTTTCGCTCAACCTCAAGCATATGCTCAAGGTTACCAACAACAACCAGTTCTTCAAGGACAAGTAAGTTTTGTGCCAGCAGGAACACCAGTATCAGTAACTATTAATGAAGCTCTTGGCTCAGAGATTAGTACTGTTGGTCAAACTTTCAACGCGACACTCACTGGTCCTATTTATGCTGGTAATCAGCTTGTCGCTGGTCCAGGCTCTACAGTGCAAGGTCAGATAGTAGCGGTTGAGTCAGCAAGACGCGCTGGTAGACCAGGTTCTATAGACATACGTCTCACTTCTGTAATCACTCCAGACGGTCGCCGTTATCCATTATCTGCGAAAGTCGAATCTACTACATTCTCATTATCAGCTGATGGCGGTGCTGTTAGCTCTATAGCTAAAGGTACAGCTATCGGAGCTGGTGCTGGTGCACTCTCTGGACTAGTTGGCTCAGCAATTAGCGGTGGTTCTAAAGGTAAAGGCGCAGCTATCGGAACTGGCATAGGTGCTGGTATCGGCTTGCTTGGTGGTGCAATTAAAAAAGGCGAAGAGTTTGTTATGAAATCTGGTACCCCAGTGCCTTTCGTACTTGACCAACCTCTACAAATAAATGCAGCTCCGCAAGCTCAAGTCCAGCAATATGCTCCGCAAGGTTATAGCACTCCTTCAACTGGTGGTTTTGCTGCGCCAAGTCAGCAAACGGCGCCAGTAGGGCAGTATAATCCGTACTTATAAGTATTGCTTTAGTTAAAGTCTTAGGGCTAGAATTGAATCTGAATGACTAGCACCACTTCCCAGATTACTATCAAACTCCCTGACGGCAGCAGCCGTCAACTACCATCTGGCAGCACTGGTTTAGATTTAGCTAAATCTATATCACCTGGCTTAGCCAAAAAAGCTGTAGCGCTTGAGCGCAATGGTGAAGTTTATGATTTAACTAGCAAGCTTAATGATGGCGATGAAGTGAAGATAGTTTGCGTAGGTGATAAACGCAGCTATGAAGTTTTAAGACACACTACCTCACACGTACTTGCTGCTGTCGTCCAGAAATTATTTCCATATGCGCGCGTGGGTGTGGGTCCAGCTACTGAGAATGGATTTTTCTATGACTTTCGCACTGAGGGTGGCAAAGCTATCTCTGATGATGACCTCTTGAATATCGAGAAAGAGATGAAAAAATTCGCTTCTGGTGCTTATGAATTGCGCTGTGAGCCAGTGGCTGACGTGGATGCAGCATTGAAAGAATTTCGCGCTAAAGGTGAAATTTATAAAGCAGAATTACTTGAAGAGCATCGCAATGATAATCCAACCGAGTATTACTTCATTGATAATAATGGTGCTAAGGTTTGGTCGGATTTTTGCGCTGGTCCACATCTGCCTAATACTAAATTTATTAAAGCTATCAAGCTCACTAACGTATCGGGTACTAACTGGCGCGGTGATGTTGCCAAAGATGCACTGCAGAGAATCTACGGTACTGTTTGGTGGACAGATGAAGAGCTAGAACAATATCTCAAACGTAAAGAAGAAGCTGAAGCTCGCGATCACCGCCGCCTAGCGAAGTCCATGGATTTATTTTCGACTCACGAACTAGCCGGTGCTGGACTGATATTCTGGCATTCTAACCTTGCTACTGTGCGCCAAGAGCTAGAAGATTTCTGGAAGAAGGAACATCGCAAAGCTGGCTATGAGTTCGTGGTGACGCCGCATATAGCCAAGTCTGAACTCTGGGATACATCAGGGCACAATAGTTTCTATAAAGACAACATGTACTCATTGAAGGTGGACGAGCAAGAATACGTGCTTAAGCCGATGAACTGTCCTTTCCATATTCTTATATTCCAAAACGCTAAGAAGAGTTATAGAGAGCTGCCTGTACGCATGGCAGAGATGGGCACTGTGTACCGCAATGAAGCTAGCGGAGCGGTTCACGGGCTTGCGCGGGTGCGTGGTTTCACTCAAGATGACGCACATATATTCTGTACTCGCGAGCAGTTCGTTGATGAGATTCAAGGTGTTTATAGACTCATCGAGAAAATCTACGGCACTCTTGGTTTAACTTTCACAGTTGAACTATCTACTCGTCCAGTTGATGCTATTGGTGGCGCGGATATTTGGGACTTCGCTGAAGCTGGACTTAAGCAAGCACTTAATGGACTTGGTGTTAATTATGAACTTAATCCTGGCGATGGCGCTTTCTACGGACCTAAAATAGATTTCAAAATGAAAGATGCTATCGGTAGAATCTGGCAGGGGGCTACTATACAGCTGGACTTCAATCTGCCACAGCGTTTCAACCTCACTTATACTAATGCTAACTCGGAGCCTGAGCAGCCAGTAATGATACATAGAGCAATATTCGGATCTATGGAGCGTATCTCGATGGTAATTATCGAACACTTCGCTGGTGCTTTCCCTACTTGGTTAGCGCCGACTCAAGCGATAGTCATCCCCGTTACTGACAAGCATAATGATTACGCTCAGCGTATTGCTGATGAGATGATCGATGAAGGTCTGCGCGTAACAGTGGATGCTAGATCTGAGCGCATGAATTATAAAATCCGTAACGCTCAGGAACAACAGATTCCTTATATGCTAATTGTGGGTGATAAAGAACTAGAACATGGTTCAGTGAATGTGCGTTATCGTCGTGGGGAAGCTCAGGCTGAAATGTCAGTTGCGGATTTCACTACTAAGATACGAGCGGAGATTAAGGCGAGGGAATTAGAGTCAACTTTACTAGCCTAGTAGTCTTTTACTTTCTCAGCGCCTTCTTGTAATTCTCAACTTCCCACTGCCTAATCGCTAGATCCAGCTTCTCAACAGCGCCTGGAGCATCTTGGAGACCAGCTTGTACTATAGTAACCAACATGTCCTGCATTAAGAAATAAGCTAGTGGTTCTTCTTTTTGTTCTGAGATCACGGTCTCGATTACTGGACAATTCTTGCCTAATAAATAAGCGCCTAGTGGTTTAATGTGATTGCGTAATAATGATTCGTGATTAGATTCATTCTCTATAGCTTTGAAAGCCTCTAATCCTGTGCTTTGATTAATATGATCAAGCGTTGGTCTAGCGAAATAAATCTGCTCTAGTATTAATTTGTTACCATCTTTGAGTAGTAACTCTAGATCTGAGTGGTGATTGACGGTACCGATGCCAGCGACATGCACCGTAGAATCAATGCCAGTTTTGTTCAGCGACTCGCCTTTAAGCTGAGCCCGGAATTTATTCACAGCTTCAAGCGCATCAGCATAAACCATGCTGTACCTGTGAGCGTAGCCATGTTTGCGTACTAGCGTGATGTCTAGCAATGCTAATTGAGCTACTGTAGAATCAGCTAAGCTAGCAGCTGAGAAATCCTTCCAACAAGCTTCAGCGCCAGCGATTAGCGCATCACTACTGAGCCCCATTAGTTCAGCACTAAGCATGCCGACAGGCGAGAACATTGAGAAGCGTCCGCCGACGAAAGGATGGTTTTCAAGACTAGGAATATCGACAGAGCTTTTAGTCTCGATTTCCTTTTTAAGATCTAATAAGAAATTTTTCTTTCCTTCTTGAGCGGGTTCAGTGATAATCACTAAGCGACTAGCGAAGTTAGCTAAAACCTCAGTTTGTTCTCCCACAGCTTTGCCAAGAGATCGAGCGAGGTAGTTAATAATAGTATTAGTGTTGCGCGTTACTTCATCGGTGCTGCCGGATTTGGAGATAACAATAAAAATAGTTTTATCAAGCTCGCCACTAACATCCAGCTTAAGTAGTCTTGATTTAAGGCTACTAGGATCAAGATTGTTTTGTACTATAACTTTGATACTTTGAGCATTTGCTGGTCTGAATTCTTGCAAAGCATTTTGCAAAACCATAGAGTTGATTCCAGAGCCGCCCATGCCAACCACTAGAGCGTTACGTATACCTTTACTTTTAATAGAACTTGCTAATGCTTTAGTCTCAGCATTCACCTTGCGCAAATAATCAAAATCTAGCCACTTGAAGTACTCAAGTTTAGAACTTGCTGTACTTAGAGTTTTTTGCAGTTCCTTAAACTTGGGTTCAAGTGCCGTTGAAATCTCAGCTAGTTCAGTGGCGAAAATCTTCTTAACTCCGCTAAGATCAGTACTGCTAAGGCTAGTAGTTTTAGTCATAATCAAGCCAATATTAGCACTGAGCAAGGCTTTAAGCCTCCTAGGTCTAAAGGGTAAAATAGGTCATTTAGACTAGTCTTTGCTGACGTAAATACAGTTTCTAATTGAAAGATAAGACTCTTAATCTGGGCTTAACTTGAAAGTATTATGATAAGTAATACACACCCCCCTCATTAGGAGCGATCTGCCTACTCAGATCGCTCTTTTTTCTTTAGAGCGATTTTGATTGTCTTAGCAAAAATGAGCCCGACGGCTCGTTTTTGCGCTTTCAACACGAGTGCACTATTTAAGCTTTGCTTTCTTACGCCTTGAGCTAAGCCAATCCTAATTGCTCTAGCATCAAGCTCAATCTTAACCACAATTAAAATTGATCACAATCTGTGACCGGTTCTAACTATAATGCACCAAATCCCTCGACAACCTAAAACTCAGCATCGTAGCGACTAAAACCACTAAGAACAGAACCCAAGCTAGCGCCGAAGCATAACCCATTCTAAAATCATCGAAAGCCACTTGATAAGCATAGAGCGAGTAGAACATAGTCGCGCCTTGCGGTCCGCCAGAAGTCATCACATAAGCCGGTACGAAATATTGAAAGACTTGAATAAGTCCGACTGTAACATTGAAAAAAATAGTCGGCGATAACATTGGTAGAGTGATATGCCAGAGTTTCGCCAAACTCCCAGCACCATCAATCTCAGCGGCTTCGTATAGAGACTCTGGAATATTTTGCAGACCAGCCAAGTAGATCACAATCGGATTTCCTAGTGACCAAAAACTCATAATGATTAATGCTGGCAAAGCCCAATGCGGGTCAGCGAGCCACATTGGTGCTGGCATACCGACTAGCTTATAAACTGGCATTAGTAAATTATTTAATAGACCAGTCTGATCAGCTTTAAATACCCAAGACCAAACTACGCTCGAGGCTACTATAGGAATAATAGTAGGCAGATAGATCAATGAGCGATAAGCGCTTTGTCCGATGATGCGTTGATTCAATAAGATAGCTACAAAGATGGCGAAGATGGTTCCAAGTGGTAAAGCGACCACTGCAAAACTTAATGTAACTTTAAGCGAAGTCCAAAACATCGGATCGCGTGCGAGCATTTCATGGTAGTTCGCCAAACCCAGCCACTGAGCTGTATTAAGCCCATCGAAATTCGTGAAAGACAAATATAGACTAGCAATTATAGGTCCAAAGAAAAATAATATAAAAGCAATAGCCCAAGGAGCCAGAAATAATAGTGCTTTAGACATTAAGGAAGCTAGTTATCGATTGTATAGTCGCTTCACGATTAGCTTTAGCGATACTCTCAGTAAGAGGAATTTCTTTAGGACAAGCTTTCACACATTCTTGTGCGTTACCACAATCGTTAAGCCCATTATCGATTAGCGCTTGAGTACGATCGGTTCTGAGATTCGCACCACTAGGTAGACTGTTAAACAAGACCGCTTGAGATATAGCTTGCGCACCGATAAAACTATTGTCGTAAGTCCACTGCGGGCAAACTTCAAGGCAGCAACCACAAGTCATACAGCGACTTAGAAGGTAGCTATCTTCTTGAATAGCTGGCTGCACTAGAGGACCTTCGCCTAGATCGTAGATACCATCGACATCTACCCAAGCTTTAACTTTTCTCAGGTTGTCGAACATCACGGAACGATTCACCACCAAGTCACGCTTAACAGGAAACTTAGACATCGGCTCAAGTTTAATTGGTTGCTCGAACTGACTGACTAGCGCTGTGCAAGCCTGTCTTACTTTACCGTTGATAACCATGGTGCAAGCACCGCAAACTTCTTCTAAACAACTAGATTCAAAACAGACCGGCGTAGTAGCTTTACCATCTGTAGTTTCTGGATATGCACGCGTCGCCATTAATAAGGAGATCACATTCATGCTCGGCTCTAGTGGCACTTCAAAGTTGTCATAATATGATGAGCTATCGGGACTATCTTGTCTTTTAACCTTAAACTTAACTGTTTCCGCCATATAACTAATATGATACCCGAAATTTTAAGGCTAGACCGCCTACTATAATAAGTAAATATGGGCCGCGCCAAACAACAAAAAAAGCTCAAAGAGAAACGAGCCGCCGATACTAAGAGCGGTAAGGCTACTGTCGCGCAAAACCGTAAAGCCCGTCACGATTTTCATTTAGGTAAAGAGATAATAGCCGGGATCATATTAGAAGGTTCTGAGGTTAAGTCCGTCCGGCTCGGGCAGGTGCAGCTTAAAGCTTGTTACGCCAAGATTATTGATGGCGAGGCGTGGTTATTTAACTGCCAGATTGCTGAGTATTCTCATAGTGCTAAGCAGCATGATCCAATGCGCGCCAAAAAACTTCTACTTAATCGTGGTGAATTAGACAAAATAGAATTCGAGCTAGCTACCACTAATAAAACTTTAGTAGCGACCAAGGTTTTTTTTAAAGGCAATTACGCTAAGGTAAGTCTAAGTCTTGCTGAAGGTAAAAAACAACACGATAAGCGCGATACTCTTAAACGCAAAGCTCAGCAACGTGATATTGATAGAGCTACAAGTAAATATTAATTAGATTAGAGCAACACCATCAAGGTATTGACCGAAAACTTTTTGCAAATGTTCTATTACTTTAGGGTGACCATGGCTTTCTACATCACCATCGCTATGCAGCCAAACAAGCGCCTCAGCGAAAGAAGTGCGCATCTTGAATAGAATGCCACCTTTTTGTCTTTGCTCTTGAGTGATCTCATCACCATTCTTAGAGAACCAATAAGTAAGTTTGTCCCCGTTGGTTTTAAGCTCTACTACTTTCTCTAGAATTTTAGAAGAATCGAAAAGATAAATAAACTCAGTGCCATCTGGTTTGAACTCATGCATTGCAGGCAGACCCTTAGAATCTTTCTCCATGTGGAAAATCTTGGTGCCATCAGGACAATGCTCAATAGCAACTTCAATACCTTCAAGGTCTTTAGTAAAAATCACATTGTTGCCATTAGCTTGTCTATTGAAGCCAAGAACTTGGCCTTCAGCATCGCTAATATAGCTAACATCGCTAATTAATTTTTTGAAAATGAATTTGTTCTCTATTTCTTTTACTTGAAGCATAATTTTTAATGTCCCTCTTGGTGATTCGTGAGTATATAAGGTTATGCTCCAGCTAGGATTGATAGCCTGAAAGCTAAATATTTTTAAAGAAAAAGGCCTATAATACGCGCTTTTTAGGGGTTTTCAGGTATTTAGGTTAAGACTTCTTAACGAGCCGGCTGTTTTAGCTGCGAAAGGATCTCATTAATGAAGCGGCGCTCAGAAACTGTAATGTCTTCTAGCCCGTTTATCCATTTAAGGTAGCCGTCTTGAGCAAGAGATACTTTTTCACCTTTATGCTTGCCTTGTTTGAAATATGTTGCTTGATCTTCTTTAACTTCAAACCATTTACCTAATACTGAAGTGCTGCCAATAGTCTCACGCGCTACATGCTCGTAACCATGACTAAACAATTCAGGGTATTTATTTTCTTGCTGCTCTAATATTTCACGAGTAGCGCGAATATCGACAATAGCGTTATGCGCATTCTCAAGAGGCTTGCCAGTGTAATAGTGATAAGCATTAGAAAGATTATGCGGAAACATTTTGCGAAAAATCTTGTATGGATCAACAAAAGTATAATTGCGCTCATTAAGATCGAAACCTATAGTGCGATTGAGTTCTGACTGCAAGAACTGAAAATCGAAGATCCCATTGTAAGCTACGAAATGATCGGCAGCAGCTAGCATCTCGCGCACCCTCTCAGCGACTTCACCGAACTTAGGCGCGTCGAGTACCATCGCATTAGTAATGCCATGGATGGCAGTTGCTTGTTCAGGAATTACTTTCTCTGGGTTGATTAGAGAAGAGAATTCTGTGCCATCGACATTAATGATCGCGATTTGGCAGATGCGGTCTTTGACAGCATCAATGCCAGTGGTTTCTAAGTCTATAAAAAGTTTTTTAGCCATGTTTTAGCCCCTTTGGATTTGTGATTTTATCACGGTCATCACAGTAGCGAGAGTAATTTATCTATCTGCTCTTTACTATGACGGGCACTCATAGATATACGCAAGCGCGCCTGCTTCACTGTTGGTGGGCGTATCGGTGTTACGAAAATTCCAGCCTTACGTAGCTTGGCAGCCACAGCCATAGTCTTATCGGTATCACCGACGAAGACTGCGAAGATAGCAGTTAAATCGTTATAGACCTTATGCTTGGTATCCTCTTCAGCAATAGGGCAGGCACTATGGTAAACAGTAAAACCTTTAGCGGCGATTTGCGCGCGGAAATATTCTATATTGGTAACTAATTTTTCTCTGCGATCATTAAGCTCGCCATCGCATAATCTGCGCACGCGCTCATAAGCTTCAGCGACTACTATTGGTGCCGCCGCAGTACTATAAATGAAAGTGCGCGCCTTATTGCGCAAATAAGTAATCAATTCTTCTGAGCCTGCGATATAACCACCTTCAAGCCCTATGGCTTTAGAGAAAGTCCCCATCTGAATTTCCACATCGCCAGCTTTTAGTAAACCTTCGTCGATTAGTTCTTCGACCAAACCAGCCCCGCGAGCACCAAGCACGCCAGCGCCGTGCGCTTCATCGACATAGAGACTAGCATTATATTTATGAGCAAGTTTAGATATTTCAGCTAAGGGTGCTCTATCGCCGTCCATGCTAAATACGGCATCAGTAATAATTAGAGCTTTCTCGCCATCGTTGCGAGATTTAGCTAAAAGCTGCTCAAGATGAGTGACATCATTATGTCTAAAAATATTTTTACGAGCTTTGCTTAGCCTAATACCTTCATAAATGCAGGCATGAGCCACCTCATCTACGAAAACCACATCACGCGAATCAAGCAGTACACTAATCGCCCCGAGATTAGCCATATATCCGCTACTAAATAATATTGCTGCCTCGGTTTTTTTCCAGCGCGCAATTAATGCTTCAAGATTTAAATGGACCTGGTGCGTGCCAGTAGTGAGGCGCGAGCCAGTGCTACCCCAATAATCTGTAAGCCCTGCACTGTAATGCTCGCGGGCGAGACCGAGATAATCATTACCACTAAAACTTATTTCATCATCACTAATAACTTTATCTTCGATATTACGAAAAAGATTAGTGTTTTTGAGTTCTTGATTGACTTTAGTTAGGAACTCGGAGAGGCTTTGCATGGGAAATATTATAAGTCATTGTACGGGGGATCCTTTCGCTTCGCTCAGGATGACGTCTGTCACGTTTTTGCTATGACCATGGTTGGTCCAGCGCGTAAACAAATCATGATCTAAACCAAAAGCATCTATGGTTTTACCCAGAACAAAATTCACCTGATCCTCAATAGTTTTAGGATGCTGGTAGAAACCAGGAGCAGCAGGCAAAACTACAGCCCCCATCTCGCTTAGCGTAAGCATATTACGCAAGTGAATAGTACTAAGCGGTGTCTCGCGAGCAACGAGTATAAGTTTGCGTCTCTCTTTAAGCACCACATCAGCAGCGCGCGCAATAAGGTTGTTGCTGGTGCCCGCAGCGATATTAGCGATGGTGCCCATACTTGCTGGCGCGATAATCATGCCTTGGGTTTTATAGGAACCGCTAGAGACACTAGCTGCGACATCACTGTGATCCCAGATGCGGAGATTGTTCTCAAAACATCTGTCGTCCTGAGCATCGCGAAGGACCTCCGTGCCGCAGCTAGGGATCCCTTTCTTGTTATGACTATCAGTCTTATTGCGAAACAATCCAATTAACTGCTGCTTAAACTTTTGTTTGTTAGTGTTACGAAAATCATAACCAAGCTCATGATAGGCAACTAGTTTAGCGTTATCAGAATAAACTAATTCAACCTGATAATCATGCACTAGTAAAAACTCTAATAATTTAAGTCCATAAACGGCTCCGCTAGCACCAGTTACGCCAAGGACTATAGGAAGAGAGTTGGACATAAGTAGTTATTGTAGCAAGCGGCTTTTAGGAAGACGTGAGGTATGTGCGGAGGTAAGCTGAGAATTAGTTCTAATGCTGGTCATAAGCAGACTTTCTTTGTCTGCAGTTGGTGCTTCAAAGAGGCTTAGTAAGACCTGATCCGAACTCTTAGGCACGGCTGTTTGAACTGCTACCCTTGAAGGTAATCCATTAACATACTCTGCATCAACAGTTGAAGCATGTAGGGATTGTGTGCAAGCATTAAGAGAATCATCTAAGCGAATTGATTGCACTTGATTGTTGTCATCAAGATTTACGGTGCAAGTTCTTAGAGGTTTATCACCTGCAAGTGCCATTAACTGTCTTGCCTGACCTGTTCCTCCAGCTGGCGTAAGAAGTTGAAAGACTATTGATTTGGATTTAATTGTAATCTCTTGCAAAGCATCTTCAACTTTTACTCTGAGCGCGTCAGCTATCTGCAAAAGAAACCCTTGTATTCTTCCAGCAGTCTCTTTGTCTGTATCAGTCTCTGCATTATCAACGCTGTTTGCAAGTCGAATAATATGATCTATATTTTTTAGTACAGTGCCGTGCAAATAATTGGGTGCCAAAAGTTGATCAACAGGGATTATACTTTTGACTATTTGTTTTTCAGTGCTAGAGTCAACAGAAGGTAAGTTGGTTCCGTGGTAATAAACCTGTTGTGCTGGGTGACCCGTAGGATTGTTTATAATGTGCAGGTGAAATCCAGCCATAAACAACTAATTTAACATAAGACCAGCAGGCTGGTCAATCATTTTGTAATGATATAATTTTCACCCTTGCAAGCCCCTTATATTACGCTAAATCAATACCTGCGAGAGCGCTTTGGCGGCGGGGTGCAGCGCGTTACCCTAGAGGGTGGCTTTACCTGTCCTAACCGCGACGGTACTAAGGCTATTGGTGGTTGCACCTTCTGCACCGATGAAGGCTCAAGCTCACTAGCCCAGAATGCTACTGATACTATTCGCGCTCAGCTACTTCAAGGTATAGAAGAGCAGGGGCGCAGGTTCGGTGTCGATAAGTTTATCGCTTATTTCCAGTCTTTCACTAATACTTATGCGCCAGTTGAAGAATTGCGCCGGCTTTACGATCAAGCAATAGATCATCCTAGTGTGCGCGTGCTTGCCATCGGCACTCGGCCAGATTGTGTTGGTGATGATGTTCTAGCTCTGCTAAATGAGTATGCAGGTTTAGTACGTAACAGACAAGAGCCATTAGAACTCTGGGTAGATATTGGAGTTCAGACTTCGCACAACATCACTCAAGAACGAATCAATCGCGCCCACACTTATGAAGATTTCGTCGATGCAGTTAATCGTCTCGCTGCGCTTAAAAATCCGCATCTTAAAATTTGCACTCATGTGATTTTGGGTTTGCCTGGTGAGACCCGTGAGATGATACTCGAGACCGCTGAGCGTCTTGCTCTACTACCGATAGACCATCTTAAGATCCACCAACTCTGCATCTTTAAAGGCACACCGATGGAGATAGATTACCTCAATGGTGAATTAGCAGTGTTCGAAGAAGACGAATATATAGAATTGCTTGCGGAGTTTCTTGCGCGCATACCTAAGCACTGGGTGATACAGCGAGTTATGGGCGAAGGTCCGCGCGGAGAATTGATTGCGCCAGAGTGGGCGATGAGCGGGAAGAAGCAGGGGTTTCTCACGAAGCTTTATAAATATTTGGAGGGCAGGGTAGCAGTATTAAGCTAGCGCGAAGTTTAAAGCGCAAAAACTAGCCGTCAGGCTAGTTTTTGCTAGGTCCACTCCAGATTTTCTTACGGTTACTAATTTCCATCATCCGCTCTATAGTCGCGCGCGCAGGTGCTGCGATGCGCTCTGGGATATTAATCTCAGTGAACTCTTGATCGATAGCATCATAGAGATTCTCGAGGTTGTGATATTTCATATTAGGACAGAGCGGCAGCGGGAATACTGTAGTGATAATCTTGTCTGGCATATCAGCTTGCATGCGCGCTACTAGACCTTGCTCAGAAAGAATCACGAAACTCTTACCTGGGTTTTCTTCAACGAATTTGTAAATCTGCGAAGTACTACCGACGAAATCCGCCTTACGCCAAACCTCTGGATCGCACTCAGGATGAGCAATGATGAGAGCTTCTGGATACTCTTCGCGCTGCTTGTCGATTTCAGCGGCGGTGATCTGCCAGTGTGTCGGACAGAAACCATCGTAGATATGTAGTTTTTTGTCGGGCACTTGTTCTTGCACCCACTCACCTAGACCCTTATCAGGAACGAAAATCACCTCACGCTCACTTAGCGAGCGCACTATATCTACAGCGTTAGTGCTGGTGCAGCAAATATCCGACTCGGCTTTCACAGCTGCCGAGCTGTTGACATAACAGACCACAGGTGCGCCTTCGTGACTCGCTTTAAACAAACGCAAATCATCGACGTTAATCATATCTGCCATCGGGCAGCCAGATTGAATATCTGGTAGTAGAACTTTCTTAGTAGGGCTGAGCAGCTTAGCAGTCTCCGCCATAAAATGCACACCACAAAAAGCAATAATATCGGCGTCAGTTTCTGCTGCACTCTTAGAGAGCATTAATGAGTAACCAACAAAATCCGCCACGCGCTGAACTTCAAGACGCTGATAAATATGCGTAAGAATAACGGCGTTCTTGGTTTTCGCCAGCTCGCGCACTCTGTTGAATAACTCTTGCTTCTCAGCTGTCTTATCGACAACTGACCTTGCCATTAAAGTCATAGTCTGGATAATTGTAGCGCATTAGGCAGCAAGTACCTCTTCATTAGGCTTGTTAAATTCTATGACTTTGCAGATATAATCAAGTAACTCAGGATCACTAGCTCTTTCTCTTAGTCTTGGCACATCAACGAGCACGGGCTTAGATTCTTCTGTTCTATATGAACGAGCAGGTTTTATTTCTGCCTTTGCCAAGTACTCTCCTAATGTTCTAGCCCCTGCTCGAGCGCAATCTATCAAGCTAAACACCTTTCCTTTGCGAAGGGGCATGAGATCTAGCATTTCAGCCACCTGATGTTCATCACTTTCTTGAGCTATAACAATACTATAAGCATGATTATTAACTACATTGGGTCCAAGTTTTGCTAGCTTTTGGTTAGCAGTTGTGCGTGCTGCATTTTGTCCTGCTCTATCAAGTTGATTAAAATTTGGCTTATCAATAGTAGCTTGGATACGAATAGCCCCAATATTGTTGCGAAGTAAGTCTGCAACGACCCTAGTATTCATTGGATGTCCTGGTTGATTAGTTTCAAGACGATCAGTAAATATTTCTATTCTAGGGTGGATTTGATGACCAAATTTATCTTTTAATCCTTTTACTAAAAATTTCCAGGTATTATCATTTTGTGCCTTGCACAAGTCAGGTCTAACTAGAGCTAGCCTGAAAACCTGGTCTGGAATTTTTATTGGAAAGGACGCAGTAGTCATAATAATAAATATAGTACATTTTATATTATCTTAAACATTTACGTCGCGGATATTTATAATCCTAAAGCGGAGTTTAAGCTTCTGCTTCGCTAGAGTTTTTGCATGTTACAATTCTTGCCTGTCCTACGGGATATTAAGGCTCAAAACCATGCCAGTACCTAAGAAAAACCATAGTCACCACCGCCAAGCAATCCGCAGGGCCAATTGGAAAGGCGCTTTGCCTACCATCGTTGCTTGCAAAAATTGTGGCGAAATGCACAAATCACACAATATCTGTGAAGCTTGTGGCTATTACAATGGTCGCCAATATAAAGAAGTAGCTCTAACTGGACCTACTGAAGCCCAGGGCTAATTTTTCCAACAACTAAGTTAAACTAGGGTTGTTATCAAACAACTAGTTACTAAATTTATTACTCTAATAATTACTCTCTTTATTACAGTGAGCGCCAGTTTCTTTATGCTGCGGATTTTACCTGGCAGCCCCTTCGATCAAGATAGGGCACTGGCTCCAGAGATCAAAGCTAATCTTGAACGTCAGTATGGACTCGATAAACCTTTAAGCCATCAATACCTCAAATACATGGAAGGCGTGATGCATGGTGATCTAGGTCCCAGTCTTAAATACACTAGCCGTTCGGTAACTGAGATTCTCGCTGAAGCTTTGCCGGTATCACTCACACTTGGATTTTTTGCTTTGATACTTAGTACACTGCTTGGTGTGACTGCTGGAACTTTAGCAGCTCTCTATCCTAGATCTTTACTGGGTTCTGTTGCTTTGAATTTCGCCACACTCGCTATGTCACTGCCAAGTTTTTTAATGGCAGCCATCTTAGTTAGTATTTTTGGTTTACAACTCTCGTGGCTGCCGGTGGCACTTGCCGAAGGTCCTGAGTATTTTATTCTGCCAGTGCTAACGCTCTCACTTGCTCCCACTGCCTATATCACTCGCATCACGCGCTCAGCTCTGCTCGATACACTGAATCAGGATTATATTCGCAGCGCACTTGCTAAAGGCGTAGCGCCGATGCAAGTATTAATCAAACACGCTCTGCGCAATAGTCTGTTACCGATACTTACTGTAGTTGGTCCATTAGCAGCGATATTGATTACGGGAAGTTTTGTTGTTGAACATGTTTTTTCTATGCCGGGTATGGGCAAATATTTCGTGACGGCATTTATTAATCGTGATTATTTTTTGGTTTCAGGGGTGGTTTTGGTTTTTGCCTTATTATTATTGATAATTAACACTTTAGTTGAATTGTGTTTTCCTTTGTTAGATCCTAAACTTAACCGATGAAATCAGTATTTTGTTTCGGATGCTAGGCGCACGAACCCGAGGTGCCGGAGTTAGCAGAATTGACACATACGTGTCAATTCTGCGCTGTCAACCATGAGTGCAAAGTGTAAGATTGTGCACTCCCGACTTCAAGCGCACAAACGTGACGTATGTCACATTTGTGCTAAGACTGATTTCACATTAGAATATAGCTATGGCTGACGAAAAAGTAGCACCCAAAGCGCTGGCATGGTTATTTATACTGCGCTGGACTATCGCGCTGATATTTTTCTTGAATGCGTACCCTAAATTCTCTGATCCAAGTTTCGGTGCAGCAGCGCAGGAGTATTTTTTAACTTTGCGCGATGACATCTTAATGCGCGGACATAATCCTTATACTAAAATTTTCCAGACTGTAATTATTCCTAACGCATATATTTTTGCTTGGTTTGTTAAGCATGCTGAAATGTTTATTGCTGGTGCTTTTTTTATTGGCTTCCCGATGCGCATGGCAACTTGGTTAGCGGTGATTTTGCATCTTAACTATTTTATGATCGCTAGTATGCCATCACTAATGTACTTAAATATTATTATGGTGGTTGCTGAGCTGGCGTGCTTGGCTAGTAAGGAAGGCTAATGACAGGTCTTGCACGGCTCGCAACCTTGATAGCTGTTACATTTTTTACAGTAGTCGCACGCCCCGTCAAAGCCACAGAATATTTAGTCAGCGACGCTGCTCTAGGGCATTTCCATGGAGTCTTACGCTTAACCCATTCAGGGCAAGATCCTAAGACTTTTAACTCTTGGATCTCTAATGACTACACCAGTAGCTTTTACGCCAATATTTTATTCGAGGGTTTATTCACGCCTGACCCAGATACTGATGAGCCACTACCAAGATTAGCTAAGTCTTACAGCATAGCTAAAGGTGGCAAAGAAATCATAGTCACCATGCGCAAGGGACTGACCTGGACTGACGGGCATCCCATCAGCGCTGACGATGTGATTTATACTTGGAACACATTGATTAGAGATGGTGTAGCGCAGTCGTCTCTTAAAGACATTCTTCTTGTTGATGGTAAGTTTCCTCAGGTTACTAAGATCGATGATTACACTATCAAGTTCGCAACTCAAGATGTGTTCGCACCTTTCCTTAAGAACCTTAGTATTGCTGTTGCTCCTAAGCATGATATTGAAAAATTCTTCACTAAACGCAATGCCCGCACTCTAAGCGAAAAACAAACAGCCTTCAATCAATACTTGGGAGTTGATACTAAGCCTGCTGCCATGGTTACTAGTGGGGCGTTTAAGTTACTACGTTTGAAAAGCGGTGAGCGCATAGAATTTGAGCGCAATCCTAATTACTATATAGTTAACAAAGCCAATCAGCGACTGCCATATCTCGATAAAGTAGTTTTTACTTATGTGCAGGATGACAGTGCTGATACTTTTAAGTTTCTTGCTGGTGAATCTTATGACCTTAAAGTCAGTCCTAATAACGCAGCTCTCTTAAAAAGCTTAGAGAAGAAATATAAATTTAAACTCTACGACTTAGGTCCTAGCAGTGGTACTAATTTTATTTGGTTTAATATGAGTCCATCACTGCCGCAACCGCAGCGTACTTGGTTTAACAATACTGAGTTTCGCAAAGCTATTAGTTACGCTGTCGATAGAGATAGTATGGTGGCGAATGTTTTTCAAGGACTAGCAGCGCCCTTGTTTACAGCAGAGTCTTTGCAGTCGCCTTTCGTTGATACTCAGTTCCATCACAAGCGTGATCTTAAATACGCGCGCGAATTGCTAAATAGTGCAGGCTTCAAACTCAAGCAAGTAAAGGGTTCTAAGCCTATACTCTATGATGCTCAAGGACATAAAGTAGAATTTAGTCTCTTTACTAATGCAGGCAATCGTGAACGTGAGATGATGGCAAGTATTATCGCTGCCAATCTTGAAGAGATAGGTATAAGCGTCTATGTTAAAACTCTAGAGTTTAATAATTTAGTTGCGCGCATTAGTGCGGGCAAGAATTACGAGATGGGTCTGATCGGACTTACTGGTTCAAGCGAGCCTAATGGTGGTGCTAATGTTTGGCGCAGTGATGGTCGCTTGCATATGTTCGATCAGCGTGGAG
The DNA here is from genome assembly GCA_964597205.1 of uncultured Gammaproteobacteria bacterium. Classification (GTDB taxonomy): domain Bacteria; phylum Cyanobacteriota; class Vampirovibrionia; order LMEP-6097; family LMEP-6097; genus CAYUFH01. The sequence goes on along the minus strand of CAZQXM010000005.1, from coordinate 16,847 downwards.
AAGTTACTAGTCCTGTTCGTGCTTGGGAAGCTGAGATAGATAAATTATTCTCTCGCGGTGTGCGCACGCTAGACATGGGTCAGCGCAAAGCAATTTATTCGGAGTTTCAAAAAATTATTTACCAAGAGAATCCTGTGGTTTACCTGGTCTCTCCTCGTATTCTTGAAGCTGGCTCCCTAAGGCTGGGTAACGCCAGACCCACGCGTTTTCAGGGGATTTTGCCCTTCTTGTACGAGGTTTACCTAAAAACCTCAAAATAAGCCTTAATGTGTTAATATGTATATCACGAGCTGGAGGCTCGTAGCGCAGCTATGGCTGTAGGAACCACCACATCTAACCTCTTCCAGGCCCTCAAGGCGACGATAGCCCCTGGTGCCAAAACTGGTATTCGAGAGTTAATAACGACTATGATGCCTGGTGCTCAGTCTTTCGTTGACCCTATGGTTACTTTCTTTGAGAAACTCAAAGAATTACATTTGGCAGCTAAGTCACCAACTGACGAAAATACTTTAGATACTCGCGAGTTTTCTCAAGAGGTCGCCTTACTTCGTAAATCTTTCGCTGTGTCATGGAATCCATTCCATTATGTTTGGACTTTTGTAAAATTCATTCTCGGTTTAGGTTCATCTACCGATGCCAAAGTTAAAGAACTAAAACGTTTCGGTGGTCTGGCTAACATGCCTTACGGTCCAACTACTTATGCTGTTGAGGCTTGCGAATCTTTAATTAAAATTATCAAAGATCAAAGAAACAGCAAACAAAACTTTATTTCTCGTATACTCTTCCCTAATAAACTAGCAAACGATCCAGTGATTATCGCTGCTGAGGATGCGCTGAAGAGCTGGCTGCCTAAGATTGCTAATATGGATCAGCGTCGTAAATTCTTCAGTATCCTCAATTATGAAATGCCTAATTTCATTGCTAAGGTTCTAGGACCCTTTATGGGACAGCAAGTTGCAACTGGTGAAGCTGAAATCGCCGCTGCTCAAGCCCGCCGTAACCAGCCTGCTCAATCACGAGCAGCTGCTAGATCTAATGTGCCGGCAGGGATGCATAGCAAAAACGTGACCTAAGTCACGTTTTTGCGCTTTCCACGCGAGTGCACAATTTAAGCTTTCAAATTTTTTCCAGTAACGCTTCCAATTCTTTTTTGAGACTACTATACGCCCATCTACTCTCTTCTTGCGGATCTTTGGGATCAGTAATAGAACCGCGCACAGCGATTACTAGTAAGCCTATGGATTTTAGTTTTTTTTGTTTACTTTCGTCGAGACGATAAAGTCTATAGATCTCACGTAAGCGGCGTTTCACTAGATTACGCAAAACAGCTTTCTTAGAATATTTCTTAGAGACACTAAAACCGACGAAGGGTAAGCGCTCAGCACAGTCAGCACGCGTCGGCGTGTAGTTAACGATCAAATTAGCTGAACTAAGTTTTTTACCTTTTTGATAAGCCTGCAAAAACAAACCACGATACTTCAGGCGCTCGGATTTGCTTAACATGGAATAAACCTTGAATTAGATAGCGATCTGGTGACGACCTCTAGCGCGACGGCGACTAAGAACTTTACGGCCACCTGGAGTGCTCATGCGTGCTCTAAAGCCGCTAGTTCTGTTTCTTTTGCGTGTACTGCCTCTAAGTGTGCGTTTCATGACTTGGTTGATTATAACCTATATGGACGGGTTAATGGATTGGATCATTATATTGATATAATCTTCTGATCTAGCCTAGGAAATTCAATACTTTGTGTATTAATGTTTCCATACGACCATGCATATAGCCGTTTGGAGCATAGTTAAGTTCTTCAGCATTTATAGTATTGAAACTAGATCTTAAAGCCCAATTCTTTAAAATTTCATGTTCAGCTTCACCCTGAAGTTCATATGTGCCATTTAATGTTTCACCCTGAACATATTGTGTATGAGTACCGCTCTTAAATATATGACTCTTAGGATTAGTAATGTCGTATACAGCTGTGTAACGATCAGTATAACGAACACCAGTTGCACTACGATGATTAAATACCATTTGTACTGCTTGTTCTTGTCTTCCATCTGCTGTTGTTACGGCAGCTTCGGTTGAATATTTCACATTCTCTGCAACGAACTTTTGATAAGTTTCTAAACGGCTAATCATTTTCTCAGCTAATGCTGATAAGAATCTCTTCTGGCGTGCTGAAACAATCGAAGTACTTTTATTGATTTTTTCAGCGGCGGCAGCAGATTCTGGACTTTTAGGTAATTTAGAAATAAGTTTTTCTTTGGTTTCTAATTGGTTAATATGTTGATGTAATTCTTCTAGCTGGTCAATAGTTCCTTTAGGATTACCTACAAATAGCTCATCATGAAGTTTCGTAAGAGTAAGTGCTGGTTTGATTTCATGAGCGATCTTGATAGTGCCATGGGTTGCTTGGTCATATCTATCGAGAAGATTATGTAAGATGGCTCCAGGGTGTTTTGAGATTCTATAAGCAGCTTCCTTGCCATCATGGAATAAACCACCTTTTAGCAACTCAGTTGCAACTTCTGGTTTAAGTATGCTGGTGATAAATTTCCAGAATGATTGTTTTGAAGCTGGTCCATTATGCAAGAGGTTGCCATAGACACGAGTCCTCAAACCTTCTTTATCAATGTCACCTCTTAAATAGCGTGATATAGCGACAAAGAGTCCTGGCAATTCATGTGCCCAATTTTGAAATAGCGGGTTATTTTTAAACAGTTCGCGTAGCTTATCAAAGTCTTTAGACTCGGGATTCAATATCGTTTTGATATTAGGATCACCAGTAAGATCTTGAATAATTTCAGCAAATACCTGTTGAGCTACTTGTAAGCTTTGATAAGTCACATGATCTTTAGGAATTGGTTGACCATCTATAGTTTCGGGTATATGTCCAGTTAAAACAGAAAATAATAAATCAGATTCTTTTGATTTTTTAGTAAATAAATCTTTACCAATTCTAAGCTTGCCAATATCAGAATCCATTTCTGATCTAATGAGCATTGGTATATCAAAACCCATTTCAGTTAAGGCAGTAGGTACTTGCTCATAATCTAAGGGCAGCATTATGCGATATTGGTGTTTTAAGGATTCGTTTTCAGCCGTAGTTGTTGAAGGTTCATAACCTTCATTAAAAGCATTTTTAACCTCATTAGCCCAAACTTCAGTATTCCATGAGCCGATCGACGTATTACCAGCTTCCGCTGCGATCCTTTGAGCAATCTCTTCAGGAGTTGGTTTTCTCTTTAAAAACTTAGTTACCTGATCAAGCCAATCAGCAGGCATAGCGCTAGCTGATAAACCAGGTTTAGTAAAATCTCGTTGTCGAAGTATTTCAGTTGCTTGTTTGACTTGTAGTTCTGTAACCATAAAAAATCCTTACGCCAGATAATCCTCCCATTATCTGGCTCATTTTGTCAAGATCACGAATATAAAAGATAGTATAAGTAAGGCTATAGATGATCCGCGACCTCAAACTCACTCAAATAATGCTGCAATCACTTAAAGGTGATCCGACTCTGCATAGCGTTGATGAGTGGGTGAATGCTGGTAATTTCGCTATGGAGCTTAGGTTCTTTCCTCATGCTTTCCATTGCTATCAAAATGGGCTGCATTTATCTAAGAATCCTGAGATCGCTGAGAAACTTAATGACGTTCTTGATCGCATTACTAATGTGCTTGAAGTTTTGCCTGAGGATTTAGCTTTATTCGTTGAAGAGTTCAGACTTAATAACCCACTTGATCCTGAGAAGTGGTTGGAACTGGCTAATAAACTACTTAAGCAGAATGCAGAGTTCGCCAAGAGTCTAGATCCTAATAGTTACAATTCGGCGCGCGTAGCTTTAGCGATGACTGCATATTGTACATTGCGTTTAGGTGAAGACATCACGCCGATTAATCACGTACTCTCTCAGTTAGTCCCTAAGTTAGACGCGGCTAATTTTAAATCCAAGACCATTCAGTTTAAGCATAAAGACCCTAGTAAGCCTCTGCGCGTAGTAGCTTGGGGTGATCAAGTTACTCTTGGCTTGCAACCTGCTTGGGAACTGCATTATGAGCAGACCTATCATTATCTCTGGTCGCAACAGTTAAACACCAAGGCGACCATTGCTAATTGTGGTATTTCTGGCGCTTCTGCTCTTGATGCTCTACTCTATCTTAAGCGTGATGTTTTGAACTATAAACCTGATATCACTTTTATATCTTTTGGTATGAATGATGCTTGGTTTGGTCACGCAGCTTTATTGTCTTTTGAAGTATTTATGACAGCAGTAGTAGAATTGCTCAAACCACATACTGAAGTTGTTCTAATTACCCCAGTGCCGCAGATCCCATCAGCATGCCCGCCAGCAGAAAAACCTACTAATGTAGATTTAGCTGAAGTTGAAATTCCAGCTTGGGCTAACGCAGTTAAACGTGTGGCACAGCAGACTGATACAGCCTTAGCTGATCTTGAGGCCGAGTTTCCTAAGGATCTGGAGCAGCGCCGAGCCTATCTCTCTAATGGCTATAATCAGGTGAATCTGGCTGGTAGTGAGCTAATCAAGCGTGCTATAGATAAGGTATTGGTGCTCTCATGACCGTGATGACTGATATAACTCTTGAAATAGAATCTATGGCGCATGGTGCCCATGCTGTTAGTCATCTTGATGATGGCTTGGTGGTTTTCGTTGAGAATGCTTGTCCGGGTGATACGGTGAAGGCGCATATCTATGATCATCGTCGTAGTTTTGCTTATGCTGAGATTGATGAAGTATTGAATTCAAGTCCATTGCGCATGATTGATCCACCATGCAAACTGCACAAGATTTGTGGTGGTTGTCAGTGGCAGCATATTAGTTATGATGAACAACTTGAATTTAAACGCCAGAATGTCATAGATTTCGTGCGTAAAGCCGATCTCACTAGTCCGCGCCCGCCGCATATGTTAGTGGCGCCGGTTATCGGTATGGATGATCCTTGGCGCTATCGCAATAAGATCACATATCCGGTTGAAACTGTAGAATCCAGTGGCAGATTACTTGCTGGCTATTACAAGCGCAATACTCATGAGCTGGTGAATGTCAAACATTGCCCGGTGCAATATGAGATTTTTGATGCCATCGTAGAGGATGTTAAAGAACTTTGCTCACAAAAATTTATCGGTAAGCCTCTCTTACGTCACATTAATCTAAGAGCGAACCAAGATCAGTCGCAAGTCCTTCTCACCCTCATAGTACGTGGAAGAGAAATGTCTAAGCCTGAGAATAGTGCTGTAGAAGAACGCCTCAAAACTATTTTTGCAAGCTTGATGGCTAAATATCCACAGCTTAAAGGTTGTTGTTTGAACTACAATGATGGTTCTACTAATGTGATTTTCGGTGAGCGCACAGTGGTGCTTGCGGGTTCTGGTATTATCGAAGATAAACTTGCTGATCTTAGTTTTAAGATTTCACCAACTAGTTTTTTTCAGATTAATAATGATCAATTTGCCAAAATTATTGATGTAGTTAAGGCTCAAGTTGAGTCTCTGATTGAGACTGAGGAGCTTAACCCAGTCGGCGCAGAAGTTCTTGATGCTTATGCTGGTATAGGCACTTTAGCTTTATCGCTAGCCTCGGTATATCCGCTAATGCAAATCACTGCTATAGAAGTAGTAGATGCTGCTGTGCGTAATGGTATAGCTAATGCCGAATTGAATAAGCTGAATTCTGTACAGTTCAAAACTGGTGAAGTAGAGCAGCATATTGAAGAGTTCGTCGCGCGCTCGCAGTTCTTACGTGATCGCAAAGCCTTAGATCTGGTCCTGGTGAATCCACCGCGCAAAGGCTGTACAAATGACGTTCTTGATGCACTTGGCAAAATCGCTTCACCTAATATTATTTACGTGAGTTGTAACCCTGCTACTCTCACTCGTGATATTAAATATATGGAACGCTATGGCTATGAAGTGCAAGAGATTCAGCCAGTAGATATGTTTCCGCATACTTATCATGTAGAAGCTGTAGCATTACTGAAGAGGGTTGCAGCTTAAATTTTGCACTCGTGTTGTAAAACGTGACTAATGTCACGCTTTACTATCTAGAATAAACCTCAAAACCCAAATCGCAAGATTTGAGATGATAAGCCGCTGCTGCAATCATCGCAGCGTTATCCGTGCATAAACTAAGTGGAGGATAATATATCTGGAACGAAGGTGCTGTAAATCCTTCACTGAAACGCTTACGCACAGAGGAATTGGCAGCTACTCCACCAGCGATAATAATCTTATTATACTTAGTTATCCTGCTTGCTTCTGATACTTTTTTAAACAAAAACTCAGCCACTGTATCTTGAAAAGCTTTAGCAATCATAGCTTTATCTGCTTGCCATTTTTCTTCGCCGATTTTTTCTTTTAATCTAAGCACTCCGGTTTTAAGCCCACTAAAACTAAAATCTAAGCCTGGCATATCTGGGATTTTGAAACCATAATTGGGGGATCCTTCGCTACGCTCAGGATGACAAGATTGCGCCAGCTTATCGAGGTGCGGACCACCAGGATAAGGCAAATCTAATAACCTTGCGACCTTATCGAAAGCTTCACCGGCAGCATCATCGACACTTTCACCTATCACTTCTATTTCTGTATAAGAGTCTACGCGAATAATCTGCGTGTGCCCGCCACTAACTAATAAACAGATTAGCGGTGGCTTGATTTCTGTCCCTATATAATTAGCGGCGATATGACCTAAGAGATGATTCACTGGAATAATAGGTTTAGAGTATAACCAAGCTAAAGTCTTAGCAGCGTTAGCTCCCACCAGCAGCGAACCAGTGAGTCCAGGTCCTTGAGTAACAGCAATGGCATCTATATCAGTCTCTATATTGCAATTAGCTTTCTCCAAACATTCACGAATAACTTGGCTTATAACTTCTAAGTGGAATCTTGATGCCATCTCAGGTATCACTCCACCCCATTTCTTGTGTTTCTCGATTTGGGTGTAGACTACGTTCGCGATCATCTCGCGGCCATCTTTTACTATGGCAACCGCTGTCTCATCGCAACTTGTTTCTATGCCTAGAATCAACACTTCAATGTAAAATATAATAGATGACGAACATAAAAGCAGTAATACTAGATAAAGATGGAGTTTTCGTTGACTTCCACAAGTTATGGCTGCGAGTAATTGCTTACCGTGCTCAGCTTATCGCTGAGACTGCTACTGGCACCTGGGATCGTTTTAATCAATTACGCACCACTTGTATTAGAGCCATGGGTGTTGACGAGGAGGAAGAGACTATAGATGCTTACGCACCTTGTTCTATGCCAGCTTCTGACGTCAAGCTCGCTTTGAAAGTAGCTACTTATTTGACGGTGAATACTTGGGATCCTAGTTATCTTTTTAAACAGGCTTCTGACACTGTTGAGCAGTGTTTCGCTGATACCGCAGCGCAGTTAGATTTTGCTGAGATGGTAGAACCGATCAAAGGCTCTATTGAGAAAATTAAAGAACTTGCTGATTCTGGTCTTAAGCTTGGAGTTTTCAGTTCAGATTCTGCGCCTAATATTAATACTTGTCTTGAGAAATTTAAAATCAAATCCTCTATCTCAGCTTTGCAAGGTGATTATTATAAAACTTCAGAACTTTATATAGAGCTTTGCAAGAAACTTAAAGTAGAGCCGAGTGAGACTATTATGGTTTCCGATTCACCGCATGATCTTAGTATTGCTAAAGCTGCTGGCGCGTATACTATTGGTGTGCTCACTGGTGTAGTTAGTAAAGAAAACATCGGTATGCTCAAAGTCGTTGCTGATGAGGTTCTGGGCTCGCTTGCTGAATTGAACGTTACTAAGCTCGGTGGGAAAAAGGCTAAGTCTAAGTGATTACAATGTTCACTGATGGTGCTTGCCGCGGTAACCCTGGCGAGTCAGCGTTAGGTGTGGTTTTTTACGATGCTAATAATGAAGAGATAGCTAGTATCTCAGAAGCTATTGGCATAGCTACGAATAATATTGCTGAATATTCTGCACTGGTCTATGGACTTGAATATGCGGTGAAAAAAGGTTTTAAGCAGTTAGCTATTAAAGCAGATAGTGAATTGATGATTAAACAGCTTAAGGGTGAGTATAAAGTTAAAAATGAAAATATTAAACCTTTGCACGCTAAAGCTAAACAACTAATAGCTAAATTAGAGTCTGTGACTTACAGTCATGTGAGGCGTGAACTAAACAAGCGGGCGGATCAGCTTGCAAATCAAGCTTTGGATATTTAAGGGCGAACGCAGAGATAGGACAGCCCCGAAGCCCTTTAGGGACTTGGTCTGCCATATTGAGCATAGTAATTTGCCTGCTGCTGAAAATTAGGATACTTCATGTCAAACCCTTGCGGCATTGGTGACATACGAATAAAATTAGGATCCTGAGTTAAAGGATTATTAGGGTCTTGAGAGTTGTACATCTGTACTGGGAACTCTACATGTTCTGGAATAGCAGCTGCGTTAGCATCATAGAGTTCACGTTGTTTTTTAGCTTCGCGCATCTCTAGTGCCATGCCGCCGATATGCGGTATAGAACCCAGTGCGTAAGCAGTTGGCACACCGACAGAGTCAAAAGTACCAGGATAATTAAATGGTGTAACTGTATCTATTGGAAAGAAGCTCAGGAATTGAAAGAAAGTATCTTTGCGACTAGGTGCTGCTTTCTCGCGATTATATCCCCAGCCTGGTGATAGTGATTGATAATTACGTTTAGATGCTGGTGGAGCATATTGTCTGTAAGGATCAGTTAGACCACCAGTGGCGTAACCCACTTGATGCCAGTCTGGAGTTGAAGTTATAGCCTCAGCTGGAGGTCGCGTGTTAGTACCTTGTACTGTATAAGGATAGGCATAAGCAGCAGAACTAGTCCCTAAATCACGCAAGAAGGTCCCATCCTTATGATAGAGAGCTGTGTAACCACTAGGGTGTCTTAATATAACTTTATCGGCATCACTTTGATCAATGTATCGCTGCCATTGAGGAGTGAATTCGATTTCAACAACATTTACTGGTCCCATACTTTGACGGGTTGCTGGACTGAGTTGGTTGTAGCCCACACCGACCACTAATAAGGTTTCTTTTTTTTCTTCTTCAGCTTTTGTAGATGGCGCGCAACTAAGTACTAGCAGTATTGCTAGCAATATTAATTTGGCCCTAGTGATTAGTGTTGGCACTAATTGAATCCTATTAATCTTCCGGCATTACCGAAGAAATTAGTTAGTCCCATAAAGAATAACGGCATAATCAGCAAGAACACGATAGCTCCAACGCTAGGCTTAATAGTAAAACTGATCTGGAAGGCATTGATCTGCGGAGAAGCCCGAGAAATCAAGCCCAGCACTATATCTAGCACCATGATGGTTAAGACTATTGGGCTAACTATGATGAATCCCATGGAGATGATATCACCTACTAAATGAACGATTTTGAGGGTATCAACCGTGAATGTCGGTGCGTAAATATCCACTGTGCCGAAACTTTTGTGTAGTGATTCGATTAGTCTCTCTGGTCCGCGCACCCAAAAGAAAACCACAATCGAGAGCATTGACATAAATTTACCCATGATGGTAGTTTGTGATCCAGAGTGCGGATCGAAAGTTTGTGCTGATGAGAAGCCCATTGATGAGTCCATCATCTCCCCACCAGCGACTATTGTTTCGAACATTAATTTAGCAACGAAACCAATTAATAATCCAAGAATTACATTTATCAAAATCGCCCAAGGTAAATAATAACCAGTGCTTGGTGGTTTAGGAATATCGATACTAGCCATAAGTATCATAGTTAGTAATATGCCAAAACCAATACGGCTTAAAGTAGAAATATTTTTATGACCAAATACTGGTGCTTCATGTAAGAAGGCTAGAACTCTTACCAGAACTAGGCTTGCTGCTGCTACCCATTCGGTACCTGAACTAAGTGCTGATTGTCTGAAAAATCCTGCAAGTAGTTCCATGCTAACTACTCAGCCGCAGCTGCTCCTTCTACTTCATTAATAGATGATTTAATACGTGCTAGTGCTGCACGGCGGCTATTACGACTAGCTTCTAGATCAGCGTTGCGTGTAGGAGCTTCGGTTCTTGCTACTGGTACTGGTTCTACTGCTACCGGTGCTGGCGCTTGCGGACGTGGAGCTGGCCTAGCTGCAGGTCTTGCTGCTGCTCTTGTTGTAGCTGGTCGAGTTTGCTGAGTGGTAGTTGGTCTAGTAACAGGAGTTTGTTGAACTGCTGCTTTTGGCGCAGTTTGCTGTTGAGCTGGTCTTGTTGTAGCTTGTTGAGTTTGACTTGGTCTTGTTGCGGCAGGTCTGCTTACTGGTGTCGCAGCTGGTCTAGTAGTAGCTTCTTGAACTGGTGGCTCTTCGCGTTCTGGTTCTTGCTCAGTTTCTTCTGTGCTTTCTGGAGTGAGGGTTTGGAATATAGCTTCTTTAATACCGCTTGGAGGTCTGGTGAGGTAATTAATCTCTGGTAATTTGTCTGTACTCGGTGGCGGCACTACCTCTACCACTTCTGGTTCTTCTAGAACAGCAGCTTTATTATCGGCACCAGCTCCGCGACCGCCGCCAGAGGCTGGTGCAGTTTCAGCCAGTTCTTCTGGTGAGAAGAGCGGATGATCAGTCTCTTCGCTACTCTTGATTGGTTGTTTGAATAATTTTTTCGGTGGTAGTGGGTGTGAAGAGAGTGAGGGCACTAAATTAAAGGCGCGATTAATAGTTTGCGTTGCGTACTGTTTGAGGTATTGGAACATATAGAATCCAAAAATAATCAACGCTAAAAATACTCCAAGGATTTTTACCGCAGAACCCAATGTCTGTTCTTGCACTTGTGTTGCTGCTTGAATAATACCGATTACTAATCCCAAGGCAGCAGCAAGCAAGACCAAAGGTCCAGAAATAAAGAGCACGGTAAAAATACCGTCTCGAATTGCTTGAGGCATCCAATCCATTTTTAATTAAAGCTCTGAGCAAGACCCTTGATAATTAAATCCCAACCATCAATCGCTACGAAGATCATAATCTTAAACGGCAACGACACAATAGTTGGCGAGAGCATTATCATACCCAGCGCTAAGAGTATATTAGCAACGATTAGGTCAATCACCAAGAAGGGAATGAAAACTAAAAATCCAATCTGGAAAGCTTTGCGCATTTCACCTAATAAATAGGCAGCTGATAGCTCTCTAGTCTTGACATCAACCGGTTTTTTAGGTAGTTCCTCACGGCTGAGTTTATAAAAGAACTTAAGATCTTTACTATCAACGTTGCGTAGCATATGTTGCTTTAAAGGTTCGTAAGTACGGGACAGTGCTTCAGGTAAAGCGATTTGATTATTAGCCAGCGGTACTATTGCAGTTTTATTAATAATATCGACTTCTGGTCCCAGGACATAAGTAGTAAGCACCAAAGCTAAACCTATTAAAACCATGTTGGGTGGCGAGTTCTGAGTACCTAGTGCTTGCCTGATTAATGACATCACCATGATGATACGTAAGAAAGGTGTCATCGACACTACGATGATAGGTATAAAACTTAAAAGGAAAAGCAGGCCTACAATCTGTAAGCTCGGTTCTAAATCAGGAAGTAGTCTACTAAGATCTTCCATAGCTAGCGTTTTATATAGACGCTAATAGCTTTATTCACAGTTTTGGCTTAGATCTTGCTGGTTTCAAGATAAGAAACTTGGATCTTAGCTCATCGTGAAGCTTAGACATAGCATATTCTCTGGCTGTTTTATTTCCACGATGTATTTTATAGATATCTATGTAATTTGTTGCTTTTTTAAGAAACTGGTTAATTAACTTTTTACTACCTAGTCTAGTGACTTCTAGTTTTACAAATTTTGGTTTCTCATCTTGAAAAAAGAATTTTTTCAATAATGCGATAAGAAATCTTGGTACTTTCACTTGTTCTTTTAGGCTTTTATGCAAATGATCAACTAAAGTATCATCCCGAAAGTATTTTACTAAGTGATCTAAGAAAAACCATCCTGTGCTTCCTGTAGCGGTCACATCACACATGGCGATATCATCTTTATCTTCTTTGACTTTTTTACCTGTTTTGATTGCTTTTACCTTCTTAGGCATTAAAGGTATTGCTAGTAGTTTTGGTGCTGAGGAGCAATGACTATAGCGTCCTGATATAAGCTTAATTGCTTTTCTAAATCTTTCTTGAACACGAGTAACTGCAAGAGTTCTTCTTGTTGGGTTGCTTGTAAGTTCTTTCTCAACTTTGCTTAATTCTAAATATGTAGCATTGACTACTTTTGTCCAGTTTCGTTTCTGACCCACATCAAATTTACTAACAGCTTCAACTTGTTCTTCTGTTAGACAATTCTTAACGCCTAGTAGTTTACAAATATTCCTTAAGAGAGCTGTGTGGGAGCCTGCAAGTTCATTTCTAAAACTGACAATTCTTCGTCCGGAAACATCTGCAGCGACGGCTAGACCAAAACTATGTGGTTGCCCTGTACGGGCCTGTGAAACTAACGCACTGTTATACACAGAACTTATCTTAACACATCTTATCTAAGCTTGATACTTATCACTGAAGGTCTCGGATACTTATGCTCTTTGGATCGCGGCCAGGTTCCACTAGGGTGCTGCACCGATAAGAACAGTGTCCGTCCATCATCACTAAACCATGGTCCAGTAAGTTCAGCACCTATTGGTGCTGATGCGAAGCGCCTAGGAATTCCAGCTTGTTCACCACTTAGTGCAATAACATAAAGACCATTATTACCATAGAGCTGACGTTGATGCGGCAGCATAAATTCTGGAGACGCGTCTGTGGTCACCCAAAGATTACCAAGCCCATCGAAAGCTAAATTATCCGGACAAGCAAAACCTGAATCAATAGAGCCAACTACAAAATTATTATAAGTAAATTTTAGAGCCTCATGGTTATTACCATCTTCTAGCAAGCGAACTATCGAACCAAAAGTATTAGCGCGACTAAGATTTTTAGTGAGCGAGACATAGATGGAACCATCATGAGGACTGACTTCTAGATCTTCTGGTCTATCTAGCGCACTAGCATCTATGAGTTTAGCTGATTCGCGAGTATGAATTAACATCTCGGAATCATTGCGATAGCGGCGCGCGATACGTTTATCTTCGCGACTGATGGGCAGCCATTCGCCGACACCTTGCTCGCTAGGATCTAAGCTTGGGCTAATAGTTTCTCCATTAGAGGCATCATAGAATCTAGCTACATAAAGCTGACCTTCAGAGAGTAAGTTGCTAAAGCCATCAACTATATCGCTGTACTCGTGCAGCTTAATTTTGCTATGTGGTTTAGTGAAGCTACGTGCAGAAACGAATTTATAAATATGTTCATTCTCTTTATCATCACCCATATAAATCACAACCTTATCGTTGCGTGAGATGGTGATAGCGGCATTCTCGTGAGCAAAACGCCCTAATAGACTATGTTTGCGTGGGGTGAATTTAGGATTGTAAGGGTTAATCTCAGTTACCCAGCCATAGTGTTTGCGTTTAAAATTCTTCCATTTATACTTTTCGTTGAAGTCATGAAAATTCTCTTCGCAAGTGAGTACAGTACCCCATGGCGTGCGTCCACCGCTACAATTCGCTAGCGTGCCTTTAACTTCTTCACGGAAGCGAAGAGGACCTGTGAATTCAACAGGACTATTAGCATCGATGCGGCGATTATAACTAGTTTCGTCGCTATGATCATAAATCCACTCGCCATCAGCATTACGTTTAATTTTAATAATAGATCCACCAACACTACGGCGCTGTTCTTCTATATCTGGAATATATTTAGGATCTACTGATTCGTGGTTCACCCATAATAAGGCCTCATCAGATTTTTCTAAAGGGAAAAAACAAGTGAAGTCGTTATTGAACCCAAATTTTTTATCGGTGCCAATGCTATCTTGCCAGCTGCGTACTATACGATAACTAAATCCACGCGGCAAAACCACCTCGTCTCTTAAGCTTGCAGCTATGGGCTCAAAACCTAGTTCTGGATTAGGTTTTATTAAAGGCGGCAAAGGCTTTAGATTACAAGAACTTAAACCAAGACCCATAGAGCCGATTCCTAATAATTTAAGAAAACGTCTGCGATCAAGCATATAGTTTTTTGTAGGTCCAATAGTTGGCTAGAACCTTTTTGACGTAATTGCGAGTTTCGCTGTATGGAATATCTTCGATAAATAAATCCATATCAGTAGCACCTTTATTCATCCATTGAGCTACGGCTGTTGGTCCAGCATTGTATGAAGCGACGGCGCAAACCATATTGTTAGAAAATCTCTCGAACACATCCTCCATATATCTAATACCAAGCTTGATATTAATTGCCGGGTCTTTAAGTGCATTAATATCTGGTGAACTGATACTTAATCTGCGTGCTAGATCACGCGCTGTAAACGGCATCACTTGCATTAAACCTACTGCTCCAGCTTTACTGTTGATGTCAGGTCTATAGTGAGACTCTTGTTTGATCAAAGCTTGTGCCAGCATTGGATCTACTAAGCGACGCTTACCAGCTTCATCAGCGATTAAATCTGCGTATGGTAGTGGGTAAGCGAAGAATAACCTCTTATCGCTAACATCGATATTACCCTTCATATGTTCTACCGCCATATGTCCGGTTTTGATAGCTGAATAAGTGTCGCCAGCCTGAGCATATAACCACATCTTGAGATTCTCATCGAGCTTGTATTGATTAGCTTCACCGTCAGAATCTAATAAAGCACTATATTGTTCAATCGCAATTAATTCAGCAACTTCATTACCGTAACGTTCTTGCAACTCATCTTCAGTAGCTATATCTGGCCAACGCCAATTAGGGTAAGAGCTAAACTCGTTAACTCCCGGTAGTAGATACCATTTATTCTTCTTAGCAAGAACTTGCTCAGCCCTGAAACGATAGTAATCAAGCGGGTGTTCTTCAATGATATTTTGCAAAGTAGCATTCGCCATATTGTTATCACCCTGCTGCTGCCAGAGTTTAGCTGCCCAAAACGCGACGAAAGCATGAGATTTAGACTCTGGATATCTTTCCCAATGTTGCTTAGCTATAGCCAGAGCATTATGATTAGCTCCGCGCTTATACTCTTTCCAGAACACAGTCGCCATGCTCTCTGGAGCGTAGAAACTATCAGGATAGCCCTCGTAAATAGCTTGATAATCCTCTTTGATTTTGGAGAGTTCAGCGATATGCCACAAGACTTTATCGCGATGTTTCTGCATGCGTGGGGCAAGAGTACGCAGCTGATTTATGCTTGCTGTTTCTGAACTGAGACCTAAGAGATACTCAATAGCATTCTTAGCAACTTCATCATTAGCCTCGCCTGGTATACGTCTATAAAGTAGCGCTAGTGCTTCTTGTCTTTTGCCAGCCTTAGCAAGAGCGGTAGCGTGTTCTAGTAATGGTGAGCCATTGGCGTTGAAATAACTTAGGGCTTTACTGTAATCACCATGACTGTAATAACTTAGCCCCAGTTCTTTATGCAAGTCTGCAAATTGTTTACGCTCGGCATCAGTCATGCCCGCAACTTCATCGGCGACTAAACTAGCTAAATTTCCCATAGGACTTTTAACTAAGTAGTTACGCAGATAAGCTATCTTGCATTCTCTATCATCAGCACCACAAAGATTCGCTAAATAGTAATTAGAACCAATAGCAAAATCAGACTCGGGAGCACTAGCCTGCACTGCCATAAACTTGTCGCGCGCCTTTTCGACTGCGTTTTGGCGTAAATATGATTTAGCCAGTTCGTAGCTATAACGCGGGTCCTTAGAGAATTTCTGCGCTAGATTTTCGTAGATTTCTGTCGCCAGGCGTTCAAGCCCGATGCGCTCTGCCATCTTAGCGAGCTTGTAACTAGCGAAACGCGGCAAATAATCTCTATCTATAAGGTAGTAATAATGGAAGGCTAAAGCTTCTTCACCCATTTTTTCATAGATGGCAGCGAGCAAGACATTACGTCTATTCTCAAGTTTAGTTGGCAAGCCACTAAAACTATCTAATTGACTTGTACCTAATTTAGCGTCAGTTTTAGCTAGAGTATAAGCTGTGCGAATTTTGGCTTCAAGTGCTTTAAATTCAGCATCACTTACTCTTGGTCCACTGCTAGAAATATCAGTATAAAAATATACAGCGAAGGCAACCGCGAGAGCAGCAACTGCCGCGTACACTATGCGTAATTTTGAAGATTTGAAATTGCCTGATTTTAGTCCTGGTAATTTGATATCAGGGATTCGTAGTTTCGCCACAATCAATATTATATATGTAGTACTTGTCATCCTGAGCACGAAGTGCGAAGGATCACCGTGCGCTATCTAGAGATCCTTCGCTGTGCTCAGGATGACGCTACGCGTCACTTATTTGCCAACTGTCCGCAGGCTGCGTCGATATCATGTCCTCGTTCTCTGCGTGTAGTTACAGTTTTATTACGACTTGCTGTCTCTAAGGTCTGAGCGAAAGCCCTAATAGTCGTGTCTGATGATCTTTGGAATGGATCGGTCACATCAGTGGTGTTGTAAGGAATTAAATTGATATTGCAATGTAAGTGTTGTACTAGTTTACCTAGCGATTCTGCTTTAGCTTGCGAATCGTTACGATCACGCAGCATCGCATATTCTATAGTCACACGGCGATTAGTTTTATCGACGTAATTCTGCAAAGCAGCGATCACTTCTTTAACCGGCCACTTCTTGTTAATCGGTACTAAGTAATCTCTATCGGCATCATCAGGATCGTGCAGACTCAAAGCAAGATTTACTTGCATTCCTTCTTCAGCAAGTTTCAGCATCGCTGGCACCACACCACTGGTAGAAACAGTAATATGACGCACGCCGATTCCAACTAGATGACGAAATTTATTAA
>CAZQXM010000004.1:10259-36851 GCA_964597205.1 uncultured Gammaproteobacteria bacterium | reverse complement strand
GCGTCTTCTTTAGTTACTGAGCTATGTGTGTATGCTTGCTCAAATAAATCCATACTAGGCTTTTCTGATCTTCATGATCAACTGACCGAAGGATATCGCTTGCGCGTCAGAGACACAGACCTCTACTATCTCACCAGCAATCTCAGCTGGCAGTTCATTCATAAGTTTCATCGCTTCAATAATACAAAGCGTATCGCCTTTCTTGACTTTATCTCCCACTTTCGCGAGTGCATCGGCACCTGGAGAAGAAGCTTGATAAAAAGTACCTACCATCGGAGAGGTCACTTCGAAAATATCATCAGGTTTAGCAGCAGCAACTGGTGTTTTAGAACCATGATGAACAGGCGCAGCAGCACTAGCTACAGCGTGCACTACAGCAGCTTCACGTCTAACTTTAATTTTGCCGAAACTTTCGTTCTCTACTTCAATCTCAGTTAAATCTTGTGATTTAAGAATCTCAGCAAGTTTATTGATTTGAGCTATTGGTAATTTCTCATCACCATTTGATTTTTTATCAGCCATAAATTATTTAACCCTATCTTGATACTCACGAGTAACGGGATTTACTCTAATAACTTCACCCAAGTTAACGAAGAAAGGCACGCTAATTACCGCACCAGTCTCTAGCGTAGCAGGCTTGCCGCCACCGCCAGTAGCTGTATTGCCTTTCTCGTTAGGCGCAGTATCTATAATCTTCAACTCTAATGAGTTAGGTAGCACCACACCCAAAATCTTGCCGTCACATACAGTAATAGAACAGATAGTCTCTTCTTTTAGGAAATCTAGTACGTTTTGACCAACTTCAGCTTTAGATAATTCTATTTGCTCGAAACTCTTCATATCCATGAAAGCATAGCTATCAGGACCGCTAGCGTAGAGGTATTGCATCTCCTTGCGCTCAACGTGGGCAGGTTCGAATTGCTCGTTCATGCGGAAGCATTCCTCTAGAACGCTGCCAGTGGTGATATTTCTCAGTTTAGCCCTAACGAAGGCAGCGCCTTTACCCGGCTTAACGTGAAGAAACTCGGTTACTTGATAAATTCCGTTTTTCCATCTAACGGTAAGGCCATTCCTAAAATCTGTAGGGGTTAACATTTTTTGCTCCTTGCATATTCTATCATCTGGGGAAATGGCTTAGTAGCAAGGGTTTTGAGTATTGACAGGGTTAAGATAAGTTAATATAATTAATTCGATGAAATTACCATCTTACCTAAAAGGAGCTGCTGCAGTACTAGTTAGTTTTGCTATCGGAATGGGTGCCGGAAAGCAAACTGCAAATCACAAACCAATAGTCATAAGACATGAATCGGGTGAATGTTTAAAAGCAACTATCAAACGTTTATTACATCAAGTTATTCCAAAGTCCTCCCCGCTGCCGCAATCGCGACGACAGCCCTAAATCCTAATCTTTCCCTGATGAGGCGTGCGCAAGTTTTAAAAGTAGCACCAGTAGTAGAGATATCGTCTATTAATATCAGTACTGAACGCTTAAAACTAGGATCATGATTATAAGCAGGATTCAACCTAAAAGCATCACTGAGCATAGACTCACGCTCAGCAGGCTTAAAAGTATAGAGACTCGCTGTATCACGCACACGTTCAAGCAATTGCGGTAAATACTCGAAGCGCCTTAAACCCTTAGCTAATAATTCTGCTTGATCATAACCACGTGCTTGGAGTTTACGCGGATGCAAAGGCACTGAAGCAAGATAGACTTTTTTATTAGCAAGTATCTCTGACCACTCACGCGAAATATAGTCAGATAGCAGCTTAGACCAGAAGCGCGATAAATGTTTTTTGCGATATTTATAATCACGCATCATCTTACGTGCCCAGCCCATATAGTCAGTAGCGAAATATATTTCTAATTCTGGATCAGGTTTATATGAACTATAGATACTATGCAAAGCCGCTTCATAACAGACGCTGCAGAGATAACGCTGACCTATATCCTCAACAACCGCTCTATGACAGACCTTGCAATTATGCGTAGAAAATATATCTAATAAATATTCGATTTTGTCCCCGAACATAAACCCATATTATAGCTTAAATAAATTTAAACTTTGTGCAGGCGCTCCTGCACAATTACTTCCGCTTCGGATTAAGAAACGGCAACGCTGCCATAGCCCCAAAAGTAGTTCCTAGCGAACAAACAAATATAGTCACTGCTGCCATCACGAATAAGAACACCGGACCCAACTCTGTAACTCTCTCGAACTCTTTAGTAGATTTCATTTCCATTGCTTTATTAATAGAATCCACTACGAACTTTTTAGCTCCAGCATCTTGCAGTTTCAAAGCTACTACTAGAGCTAATAGACCTCCAGCGAAAATCCCCACGCCAATACCAAGTATCAAAACATCACTAACTTTAATCTCACTAAAGTCACCTTGTTTCTTTCTCAGTTCTTGACGATAAAGATAGGCAGCCAGTGAACCGCTCAATAGATAACTAAGTAAAGGTGCCCAAGTAAAAGGCAATATAAATACCGTGTTGAGCAGTAAAAGAACTAAGCCAGAAACTAATATTGGTTTAAAGTACGGATCCATGTTGCTCCTTATATTTCATTTTAGCTGATGGTGGGTAGTACCACTTCACTGCCTGATCGCGCGCACCGAACTTATAAAAACCCCTACCTATGTCAACATCAAAAGCTCCAGCATCAGAAGTTGAAACATAAAGCCCCATATCATCAGCGAAACTCAGCGCTTTAGAACCAGGCTCTAAATTACCTTCAAATAATATATTATTCTGACCTAAAGCTACCACTTGCAACCAAGCTTTGCGCTTAACTTTCATCGTCAAACGATGATGCCCAGTAGATTGAGCAACAGGTTTACTAATAACTTCTATATCATCACCGTTATCAACTTCAAGTTTCGCTTTCTTCAATAAAGTTACTGGCGCCGCCTTCATCTCTGTTGTAGCTGGTTTGATTTTACGCAAGACCCAAGTGCTAATAAAAAACACAACAACAATAGCAAGCAAAATATATAAATGATAGACCTTGAAAAATGGCTCACGATATCTATAAGAGTAAGGAATCTTAACTGGGGTCTCATCATTAATAATGGTTTCAAGTATAAAACTCGCTTCCATATCCTTATATTTTTCTATAGCTGCTTGATCTAGTTTTAGCGCTTTAGCTGCTAGGTTCAAAAAACCCATCAGGAAGGCTTCTTCCGGCAATTCGTCTCTACGACCATCTTCTATAGCTACTATATATTTAGGTGAGAGCCTAGATTGTTTAGCAAAGTCATCAACTGACCAGCCTTTAGCTTCACGCTGCTCGCGAATGATTTTACCGAGTGAAACTAGTGGATCGTTAGGCATTAGAGCACTATCTTGGGTTGCAAGACCAGATCTCCTTTACGCTTACCAACTACGCCAAGAGCAACTAGCTCTCTACTATCATCTAAACATTTGAAATAATTATCCTCATTAGGACTCGCTTCTATTTTCGTTGAGATACTCACTTCGCGTCCTTGCTGCAGATCTATAACTTCTTTAGTGTCAAACTCAAGCATCGGTAAATCCAGCACTTTAGCACTAGGAATCAATAAATCCTCAAGCTCAGTTCCTGACTCAAGTTTAGCCATCAACTGCTCAAGGCTAAGAGCTGATTCGATCTTAAATTTATTCGATTCTAATCTTCTTAGTTTAGTTAAATGTCCACCTAAATCACGAGCTATAGATCTAATATAAGTACCTTCTGAGCAACTCACATCAATAACAGCTATAGGATAATCGAAGCTCAAAAGATTAATCGCATGAATATCTACTACTTTAGTTTTAATAGCATCGACATCTATATCCTTCTCAGCGCGCATCAACTCATAAAGGCGTTTGCCATTTTGTTTGCGGGCGCTGTAGAGTGGAGGTAACTGTTCAAGCTTGCCGACTAAAGTTTTAAGCTTAGCTTCTAGAGTTTCTCGTGACCATTTCGGGGTTTGCTTCGCACCTTCCAAGCTTAAGGGATCCTTCGCTTCGCTCAGGATGACATCCTCTTCTAACGCCTCTCCAGTAAGATCATCAGTATCAGTTAGACTACTAAAATCCACTTCAGCCATATAGCGTTTAGATTTGGCTAAGAACCTGATAATCCTAGTACTTGCACCCACAGCTATTGGCAAAACCCCTGTAGCAAAGGGATCTAAAGTGCCAGCGTGTCCGATCTTACCTACGCCATAAGGCTTCAATAATCCGCGCAACTTCGCAACGACATCGTGCGAACTCCAATCTTCTTCCTTATCTATATTTAGAAAACCGTGCAAGTCCAACTAAAGTCCCCCATGAGCAGATTGATCATCAACAACAACTTCATCGATAAGATGCACTAGATCTACTGATTTGCGTAAAGCATCAGAAGGAGTGAAAAATAATTTAGGGGCATATCTAAGATTAAGCCTACGTCCAATGACACCACGAACATAACCAGCTTGATCAACTAGAGCAGCTTGCACTCCAGCTATCGCCAACTCATCGTCAGGCTCAGCGCTAATTAGAGAATATATAACTTTTGCGCTACTAAGACTTGAATTCAGCTCCACGCTCACTATCGAGATTAGAGGACTGATACGATCATCCTTAAGAGCACCAGATTGCAGAATAGTAGCTAGCTCGCGCTGAATAGCTCTTGCTACCTGGGTTCTACGTTCATAGCTTTTCATAACCTAGTCCTGATTACTTCTTTAACGGTCCAGCACTGAATAATATCGCCTTCCTCGAGATCGTTATATTTTTCGAAGCTTAGACCACACTCGAAACCTTCTTTAACTTCTTTAGCGTCATCCTTGAAGCGCTTGAGGTAATCCACTCTACCTTCATACAATTTAACGCCATCTCTCATCACGCGAGCGATTTCACCGCGAACGATTTTACCCTCACGTACATAACTACCAGCAATCTTACGATTATTAACAGTGAACAATTGACGCACTTCGATCTCACCGAGCTTCACTTCCTCGCGCTCAGGTTCGTGCATGCCTAATGCCGCACGCTCTATATCTTCAGTAATCTTATAAATAATCTCGTAGCTCTTAACGCTGACTCTTAGTTTGTCAGCTAGTTTCGCTGTCGCCACATCCATTCCCATATGGAAACCGATAATTACAGCACCTGTACGATCAGCAAGCATCACATCATTGGCAGTAATAGAGCCGGATTCTACAGCAATTGGCTGCACCAACACCTCTCCAGTAGAGAGTTTGCAAATCTGATTAGCAATAGCTTCTGCTGACCCTTGTACGTCGGCTTTGATAATTACTCTTAATTCTTTCGCTTGACCTTCTATAACCTCAGAAACATAACTAGCCAAGCCAGCATAACGTTTCTTGTCGAGTTCTGTATTAGCGACAGTATCAGCTTCTTCCTTCGCTTCTTGAGCACTAGAGTATACCTTGAACTGATCACCAGCTTTAGGTACGCCAGAGAAACCAAGCACCTTCACTGGTGTCGATGGACCAGCAGCTTCTAGTAAATTATTATTCTCGTCATAAAGAGCTTTTACTCTACCGCTCACAGCACCCGCTGCTATATGATCACCGCGTTTCAATGTACCATTCTGCACTAGCATAGTAGCGAGTGGACCTTTGGCGCGAGAAAGTTCAGCCTCGATAACAGTACCGATAGCCGGACGATTAGGGTTAGAACGAATTACATCTTCTAGTTCAGCATCAGCGACTAATAGGATTTTTTCAAGTAAATCATCTAAATTAGTTTTCTTAAGCGCAGATATCATTGAACAAACAGTTTTACCACCGTATTGTTCAACCATAATTCCTTGATCCGCTAACTGCCCCAAAACCTTATCAGTATTAGCGTCTGGCTTATCTACCTTGTTAACTGCTACCAAGAAAGGAACCTTAGCTTCTTTAATATGTTTAATACTCTCTATAGTCTGCGGTTTAATACCGTCATCAGCCGCTACGATAAGAACCACGATATCTGTGATGTAAGCACCGCGTTTACGCATCGCACTGAAAGCTTCGTGACCAGGAGTATCGATGAACGTGATACGTCTATCATTACCATCGTAATCTTTAGTAGTGATGCCATAAGCACGGATATGCTGAGTGATACCACCAGATTCTTGATCCACTACTTTCTGTTTAACAGCACGAATAGAATCCAGAAGTGTAGTCTTACCATGGTCAACGTGACCCATAATAGTTACTACTGGAGGACGTCTAATTAGATCACCAGCTTCTTCATCCTCAATAAGAGTGTCCATTAAGTGTTCATGCTCAAGTACGTTCTTGCCTTCGCTAACTACTAAGTAACCAGCTTCTTCTAAATACTGCACCACTAAATCTTTCTCAAGCATGTCATTAACTGTCTTGATGATCTTACGCATAAAGAAATAAGTAATGATCTGAGTCTCAGGCACATTGATGGTTTGAGACAATTGACGAATAGTCATAGGACCAGTTACCAGAACTTCTTTAGGAGTGTTGTCCACTTCTACTTCACGTCTTTCTCTAGGTTTTTTCTGTTCTTCAGGTTGACCACGACGCTTCTTACGTCCTATACCCTGAGAGGTAGCAGTTGGTTTAGCAACTCTATAGGGTTGACCAGCTACATAGCTTGGCTTGACAGGGATTGCTGCTACTTGAGTTAATTGGCGTGCAGCAGAGTAATCAGCTTTAGGTGCTGCTGTTGGTTTATGTTTTTGATCAAAGAATTTTTTAAGTTCTTCACGAGATTCACCCTTCTCTTCTTCTTTAGGTTCTTGTTCTTCGTCCTGATCTTCAGCATCATCACTGTCGATCTTATCCCAGCGACCAGTTAAAGCTGCTTCAGCACGTTCTTTTGCTTCACGAATTTTACGCTCTTCTTCTTCCTTCGCTGCTAGTTCAGCTTCGGCTGCGGCTTGAGCCTCAGGTGAAACCATGCGACGAACTATTTTCAGAGCTTTCTTAGCTGGTTCTGCTTCAACAGCAGGGGCTGCTGCCGGTCTGCGCATAGCAGGGCGCGCCGTGCCACCACCAGATTTCATAGCTTTACCACCAGTAGCCTCAGCTACTAATTGAGCCATATCTATTTCTTTAAAAATTTGTTCTACAGCGGTGAGATCAATAGCACTCGATGCTGTTTTAGGGAATTGTCCGTATTTATTAGATAACTTAAGTACTTGCCTGGTTATTTCTGCTTGGATTTTTTTACTGTCTTTCTCGTCGAACTCGCCATTGGGGCCTAGTGGCACGCGCTCGCGGGCGAGATCATAAATTCTAATTTTTCCATCAAATGACACTTATATTTTTTATCCTTGCTTAGTTTTTGGAGACAGTTTGCTGATTTGCAAACATAGAGAGATTTACCGAACTGAAATCTGTTTGGACTAACTATGTATTCAGATGTTTTGTGATCCTTAAGGATGCGCAGAAGACTTTCACTAGGGAACTCCTTCCTACAACTGACACATAATCTTATTCTAGTCCGTTCCACCTCCTAAACTAATCCAGTCTTAGAAGTCTTGATAACCGCGTTTTTCATTACGCCTCTACCTCAACTTCCTCATCTTCTTCCGCGTTTTCGACCTCTGGTTTCACGGCGCCTGCTGCTGCGGCTTTGATATCTATTTTCCAGCCAGTAAGCTTAGCTGCTAAACGTACATTCTGTCCGCCTCTACCGATAGCTAGGCTCAATTGATCCTCAGCTACTGTAATTTCTGCTCTGCGTCCTTCTTCAGACTCGAACAGCGCTACGGTGAATACTTCTGCTGGACTTAGCGCGTTAGAAATATAATCCACTGGATCTTCTGAGAAACGCACTATGTCTATCTTTTCACTACGAAGCTCAGCCAATACATTCTGTATGCGTGCTCCACGAGCACCGATACAAGCACCCACTGGATCAACTTCATCATTCACAGAACTTACTGCGATTTTAGTTCTCTGACCAGCTTCACGAGTGATGGCTTTAATCTCAACAGTACCGTCTTCGATTTCAGGAACTTCAATCTCGAACAACTCACGAATTAGATCTTCATGAGTGTGCGAAGCGATAATCATAGGCACTTTGCGATCTTCACGATACTCACAAACGAATACGCGAATACGACTACCAACTCTATAGTTCTCCTTAGGTAACTGATAACGCATAGGAATATGCGCATCAAAAGTACCAAGATCAACAACTACATTCGGTTGACCAGCGATAGTGTATTCAATACGCTTGATAGTTCCAGTCATAGTCGTATTCTTACGGCTATTGAACTCCTCACGCAGATTGTCTTTCTCAGCTTCACGAATACGCTGAGTCATAATTTGTTTAGCGGTAGTTGCCGCGATACGTCCGAACTCAGAGAAATCCTCAGGAGTTACGTCGATCTCTAGAACTTCACCTTCCGCTACATCGGGAATATACTCTTTAGCTTCTTCTATACCGATCTCGCGTAAAGTGTCAGTAACTGTAGTAACTACAGTCTTCGGCGCAAAAACTCCAATCTCGCCAGTCTCTTCATCGTACTGTGCGTGCACTGCATCAGCTGGGATCATGCCCATTTTCTTGCGGTATGCTCCAGCCACTGAATCGCAAATCGCACGGACAAAAACGTCCTTAGGTATATTGCGTTCTTTTTCAAGTTGCTCGGCTGATTCTGCTAATTGTTTTCCTATCTTATACATCTTCTTGTGTCCTTCAAACTAAAAAACGGGCTTGCGGGCCCGCTCTCTAATAAAAATACAAACGGAATTTGACTTAATGCCTTAAGAACATTAAGCCTGGTTTATATTATAGCTGGAATCCTAAACATGGCGGCCAGTGGGGAAGAAAAGCACCCATCCTTGCTATTATATTACCTATGCCTGTTAACTTAACTCATCTAAAGGAATCACTAACCGCATTATCACCAGGACGTACTGTAAAGACCGGCCATGGTCGAAAACTTATTCAGAAAGGAAGCTTAGTTTTTCATCACGGTGATGATGATTCTCTAACTGCTTTAGGTACCAAGCAAGCATTAATTAAATTGCTGCATCAGTCGAAGACTAGACCTAATAGTTATGTAGGATTACTTGCTGAAGCTACCCTTACTGAGATGAAGCGAGCATTCAGTAAGTTTATAAAAGCGATAAGTCAAGATTCTCCTGATGGCGTCTTTAAACCTTCAGATCATACCCAATTAGCTCAGACAACAATTTTAGGCACACCGGTCATACTTCACAAGGATGCACATGGATATACTATTCACATGGGCAGTACCTATCCACTTGATACGGGCACTGATAATTCATTAGATACACAGTTAGCAAGGTTACCAGATCGTATTGTAGAAGCGGTAATGAATGATGCTGCCGTTAGAGGACTTATGCCTCGCAATGATTTAGACCAAGTTTTTGCCGAGCTGTTATCAGGTCTAACTTGGACTTGCAAACTAGACTCCTTTAGAGGTCTTGAGCAGTTAAAACTAAGAATGTTTACTTGCAATCTTACTTCTCTTATGAATTGCTCAAATACTCCAGAACCCAATTCTGGTAAGCGTAAAACAGGCACGCTTTATAAAACCGATCTAGTTGTAGATTTTCTGAAACAAGACCCAGATCTTTCACTGCGAGTGGTTAAAGACCTTTTAAAAGCTATAAGTGATGAGACTCCTTTTGAAACAAATTATTTGGTGGGGCAGTATGCAAGTGGGCGCGAGCGGAGACTTTCCAGCAAGAAATACGAATCTTTAGCAACTGATGAAAAAATCATATTGTTAGCAAGAGATCTTACAAGACTTATACTTCAAGCTATACCAGAAGCCTATGGGATATTGATGCGCGAACCTTTATTACGACCTATGGTTGAGATTGCGCGCGAGCTTAATCTGAAAAAATTGCCGGTTGAGATTTTGTACTCAGAACCTCATCCTTGGGACACTAAAGTTATAGTGGATAATATACT
Organism: uncultured Gammaproteobacteria bacterium; assembly: GCA_964597205.1. Classification (GTDB taxonomy): domain Bacteria; phylum Cyanobacteriota; class Vampirovibrionia; order LMEP-6097; family LMEP-6097; genus CAYUFH01. The sequence goes on along the minus strand of CAZQXM010000004.1, from coordinate 26,959 downwards.
AGGAAAGGCGCTAACCACTAAGTAACGAGACTGCTGCTCAACATTTTACTTAAATTTCTTCGCGATATCAGACTTAGACTGCTTGCTCACTCCAGCTTCATCGGCATAGTGACTCCATTGAGCAACAACAGATCTCACCTGCTCAATAATCTCAACAGCATCATTAACATTATGCTTGCGCGCCAGCTCTGTGAATTGCTTAGTACCAGGCTCGCGCCCCTCACCAAGCAGGGTCATAGAGTGTTCTCCACCGGGACCGGAGGAGTAAGTTAAATCATAAGCTGGAGCTAAACGCCAAGACCCGTGCTCATCCATTAAATATGAAAAATTCTTACTATGATCATCACGGTTATGCGCCAGTACATTAAAAACCATCAATCGATAAAGTTTATCCACTTCGAGCTGCGACTTAGTTAGAAGTAGGGTTGCTTTGAGCAAGTCATCATAATCAAGACTTGGATAATGATGATCAGCATGCAAAAGCCCAGCCGCACTGTGCATGTGTAATCTGCGCGCACCCACCCTATCAAATCTCTGCGTAGCGAAATATTGCTTCTCAAGCAACACGCATGGCATCATCTCTATGCCAGCAGCTTTCGCCATCAGACTATAAGCATATTCAATGGCACCGATATCCTTAGCATCGTATCTATAAGCGAATTTCACTAGCCATGCTTGGTAATCTTGGCGCGGACTTGAGGAGTATTGATTATCAGCATTAATATAGACAGGGATCTTAGGTCTAGCACCACCAGAAGAAGCATTAAGCTTCAGCAGATCTTCTATCATCTCAGAACTAGAGCCCTCAAGCAGAAGATTTGTCTCACGCGCGATACTATCGAGATTTATATCGACAGCACCCTCCGAACCTAGCTCATAGATAGGTTTATAAACTAAGGCACCCATACCACCAGCCATCGCAAGTCTATCCAATGGTGTAAGTGTTTCTAGCTCTATACCTAGTTGACGCAACCTACGATTCAGTAATAACTCTCCCCAAGCATCCGGCAAACTATCATTAAATACTCCCCATAACCCATTGAAAACTTTATCTGAGCATTGCTTAGCATAGGGTTCTAAAGCTAACTTGAATGGAGAAATTTGAAGACCAGTCTCTATAAAATCAGCATCATACTCAAACCAAATCTGATCTTGCTTAAGAGCAAGCCTACCAACTTGATACTGCTTAGTACCAAAATCTAAACTAACATCTAATTGATTAATTTTCATTTCACTCGTCCCCGTTTTCGGCTTGTGGATTCTGCGATTATTTCATTAAGAGTAACCCGTGGTCGTTGCGCTGCAAGAAAGAGTGAGTCAAAGTCTCCAAGCGCACCAAGAACCAAAGCTAATCTAAGCAACGACTCAAGAGAGATTTGACCCGTACTTTCAAAACGTTTAAGACTAGCAAGCGAAACACCTGAGCGTTTAGCTAAACCTGCCTGGCTAAGATTCTGCACCAGCCTAGCAGCCCTAAGCTTAGTCGCCAAGTCTTGCATATAGTCATTGGGGCTTTTGAGATTAAGAGCCATGATATTAGCTATTAATCATATTATACCACGATAATAGCTAATATATAACCTACTAATCAAACTTTCTATCTGTAAAAAGTTTTTGACAAAACACTACAAGTTTTCTGCTTGCAGAAAACTCTAGTCTCTACGTCTATCCCCCAATATTCTAAGCAAATACAAAAATAGATTAATAAAATCCAGATACAGCGCCAGAGCACCTGTAATTGCGTAGTTAGGGTTATAGCCAACACTCTGCCCGATCTGTTTGATCTTTTGCATATCATAGGCAGTAAGCGCCACGAAAATCAAAACGCCAGCATAGCTTATAAGCGAGTCTAGGGCTGAGTTATGCATAAACATATTCACCACTTGCGCGATAATAAGTCCGATCAAAGCCATAAACATCATAGAGCCGATGCCGCTTAGATCCTGCTTAGTAGTAGCGCCGTAAGCCGCCATTACCGCGAACAACAATGCCGCAATCAAGAAAGTGCTGAATATGGAAGCAGATGTGTAGACCAAGAATATAGAGCTCAAGAGTAGACCGTTCAAAGCCGCATAGATAAAGAAGTTTGTAGCAGCAGAGGCTGGGCTCATCTGGGCGATATTAGCGCTAAGGTTCCAGACTAGCGCTAAACATCCTAAGCCTAGAACTATCATCACAAACATGTTCGAGTATAGGGTCTTAACAATAATCGGGTTAGATGCCGCTAGATAAGCTATCAGACCGCTAGTAAGCAGTCCTAGAAACATCCAGTTAAAGACCTTCGTGACGAAGCCTTGTTGGGTAGCAAAACCTATTGGGGTTTTAGGTGCGCCAAAGCCACCGCCTAAGTTAGTTGGGTCGTAGTTGTTCATATGTTCAATTATAACCCATAAATTAGCCAAAAACCCTTAGGTGGCAAGCTAAAAACTTGATTTATCGCCTGTCAAAAGGTTTAAGCGGCTTTCATTATATAGAAGTCAGAAAGAAAGGAGAAACTATCATGGACGGAATAGCAACATATTTAGCAACAACTCGCAAGCAACCAGGAACAGGACTACCAAGTGAAAAGCAAATAAGTCTCTTTGTTGGCGCAGCCAGAGATGCAGCCAATGATAGTCTTAAGGTATTTAAACTCAATCCCACAGCTGCAAGCTTAAAAGCTGCTAAAGATTTTCAAGCTACACATGTAGAACTATCTAGATTCCAAGCAGAATATCGTGCGCAAACTGCCTTCAGAAACATGGGAGCTTATTAGCGCAACAACGATTTCGCTTGATACCTATGACTGTGAACATAGCTAAGTATCTGATTGCGAGTATCTATCGCCACACCCACCATAATCAATAGACTAGTAGAACCTAGTCCACCTAAGGTGTTCACTTGGCAGAATGTTTCAGCGTGTATTGGTAGCACCGCGATAAGACCGATAGCACCAGCACCGATTAATACTAAGCGTGAAAGAACTTTTTCGAGGTAATCAGAAGTAGATTTACCAGGCTTAATACCCTCTATAGAGCTGCCGCCCTTCTTAAGGTTCTCAGCGATATCACGCGGGTTCAATACTATAGTTGCGTAGAAGAATGAGAAAGCTACTATCAGCAAGAAATAAACTATAGAATGCTCTATGCGTGAATAGACGAATACGAACTCTAACCTAGTAGCAAGCCACGCTCCGAAGTCCGCTACAGGTGTGCCAGCAAGTGAAGCGGCACCAGGAATTCCAGAAACCCATTTAGTGAGCATCATAGAAACAGAAGCGTCTTTAACGCCAGCAAAAGTCAAAACTTGCAAAGGCATATAAATTAATGCTGAAGCGAAAATGATAGGTAAAACGCCAGCCGGATTAATCTTGAGAGGCAAGAAATGATCACGATTAACTAGAGCACCTTTACGCGCACCAACTATCAAGAGCTTACGTGATGCTTCTTGCAGGCATATTACAAGAACTATCAGTACGGCAAAAATCGCCATCAATAAAGCAACACCCCAATCTGGGCTAGTACCGATTTTAACAGCGGTATTAGTGTTAGAAATCATTACTGGCAATTTAGAAGCTATGCCACAGAATATAAGTAAGCTAGCACCATTACTGATACCTTTCTCGGTAATAACTTCACCTAACCACATTACGAATAAAGCTGAAACTGAAAGCACTACTATAGAGCGCAAGTAAAAGAAGAAATCAGCATTAGGAGCTATCTGCGCTACGTCTAAGAAACGACAGAGAGCAAAGCTCTGAATACCAGCAAGACCGATAGTTCCAAGTCTAGTGATTTGTTGGAAGCGTTTGCGTCCTTCTTCACCTTGACCGCGTTGCAGTTCTTTAAGACCAGGGATAACTTCAGTAAGCAACTGAAGAACGATACTGGTGGTAATATAAGGACCAACACCTAGAGCGAAGATCGAGAGTGCGCTAAGAGCACCGCCAGCAAACATATCGACTAAACCCATCAATCCAGAACTTAGACTAGGATTCGCTTTTAAGGCAGCTTGATCCACACCATATAAAGGTATATGCACGCCCAATCTGTAGACAGCGAGCATTAGAAGAGTAAAACCAATCTTCTCTTTTAGACCCGATGAGCTCATGATGTCGCTCACGCTCAGGTCTTGATTATCTTTTTGTTTATTCATTACAAACTCTATTTTATCACTGCACGAAGCAATCTATAGACCTATTGCAAAATTGTCTAGAAAAGGCTTAGCAGAATCGACACAAACGTGTCGATTCTGCGCTCTAAACCACGAGTGCAAAGTCTAAGATTGTGCACTCGCTTTGGCAGCGCATAAACGTGACGTAAGTCACGTTTATGCTTAGTCTTCACTAGTAATAGTTGCAGTACCACCGGCAGCTTCAATAGCTTCCTTAGCAGTAGCACTAAATTTGCTAGCTAATACGTTCACTTTAGACTTGATTACACCAGAAGCTAGTACTTTAAGTCCATGTTTCTCGATAGACTTAATAACACCATTCTCGATTAGAGAAATCACGTCGATCTCATTAATACCAGAATCTGCAAGCTTTTGCAAATCAGCAAGGTTGATAACTGAGTAAACCTTGCGGTTAGGGCGCTCGTTAGTCTGATGCTTAGGTAATCTTCTGTATAGAGGTGTTTGTCCGCCTTCTTTATGCGGAGTAGCTGAGTAGCCTGAACGGCACTTTTGACCACGGTGACCGCGACCAGAAGTTTTGCCATGTCCGCTCGGTATACCTCTACCGTGACGAATTTTTTTGTGAGTAGCACCTTTTTTAGGTTTAATTTCTGATAATGCGTTAGCCATTTATTTATTCTCCGTAACTTCTACCAGGTGTGATACTTTGCGTAGCATACCTTGGATAATAGGTCTATCTTCACGTTGCACTGAACTTTTAGATTTGCGCAAACCTAGAGCAGCCAATACTTTCAACTGTTTAACGTCAGCTTTCGCTACACCACTAACAAGTTTGATGTTTAGATTTTTCTTTCTTGTATTATTATTTTTTGTTTTATTCTGGGTCGCCATGATTATTCCTGCTTAGTTAAGCATCTCCCTTACTGATAAACCTCGTTCGCGTGCTACTTCTTGGAAAGTTCTTAGGCTTCTAAGTCCTCTAACAGTAGCTCTTGCTACGTTAAGTGGAGATTTAGAACCTTGAGATTTAGCAAGAATGTCACCCACTCCAGCTAACTCTAGAACTATTCTGGCTGTACCACCAGCGATAATACCGGTACCTTCAGCAGCTGGTTTAAGAAGAATCTTAGAACCGCCTGCAACACCAAATACTGTGTGAGAAATAGTAGTCTTCACGGTAGTTACTTCAACTACATTCTTGCGAGCATCAGAGATACCTTTTTTGATGGCAGTAACAACTTCAGCAGCTTTACCAACACCAACGCCTACTTTACCTTTCTCGTTGCCGATAACTACAGCAGCACGGAAAGACATTTTCTTACCGCCCTTAACTACTTTAGTTACGCGTCTAACTTGAACAACTTTCTCTGTGTATTCGCTAGGCTCTTCAGTACGTGATCTCTCTTCGTTTCTACGTCTGCCTTTGCCGCCATGACCGCCTCCGCGTTCACCGCCACCACCACTGCGACCACCACCGGCACCGCGAGGACCACCAGGTCCACGATTACCGCCGCCAGGACCACGTTGTTGTTGGTCAGGACGCTTATTAGCATTAGCAGCTTTAGGAGCACGAGCAATACCATCAGCTTCTACTTTGGCTTGAATTTCTTCAACCACTGCAGCAGTTTCTTCAGATACGCCTTCCACTTCTACATTTGCTACTTCTTCAGCAATAATTTCCGGTTCGTTGTTTTGTATGTTTTCTTCTGACATTAATACTCCTTAGAAATTCAATCCTGCTTTACGAGCTGCATCAGCTAGTGCTTTAATGCGCCCATGATAACGGTTACCACCACGATCGAAAACCACTAGTGAAACACCCTCACCAAGTGCTTTTTCTGCAATAGCTTTACCAATAACTTCAGCACCAGAAATATCTGAGCCTTTAATTTTGCCTCTGTAATCTTTTGAATATGAACTAACACCACAAACAGTTACGCCTTTAGTGTCGTCGATTACTTGCGCTGATATATGTTTATTTGAGCGCTGAACCGCTAATCTCAAACGTGACTCTGTCGCTAGAACTTTTTTGCGAGCTCTGAAGTGACGTTTTTCTCTTTGTTCTCTTCTGTTTAATGTTGCCATGATTATGCCTTAGCTCCTGATTTACCTGCCTTACGTCTGATCTTCTGACCTTTAACTCTGATACCTTTACCTTTATACGGTTCTGGTGGTCTTAAAGCGATGATATTAGCTGAGATTTGACCTACTGTTTCTTTATCGTAACCAGAAACAATAATATTAGTCTGATCCACTACTTCGAACTTAATGCCTGTAGGTGGTTTGATGATTACTGGGTGAGACTTACCTAATTGGAAATCCAAATTAACGCCAGCAAGTTTTGCTCTGTAACCAACACCGTGTATCTCTAATTCTTTTTTGAAACCAGTGGTAACACCAGTGATCATGTTAGAGAGTAAAGAACGGCTAAGACCATGCAGAGATCTTGATAGCTTGCTTTCGTTGTTGCGAACTAAATTAATAGCTTTATCTTCTTTAACAACTTTAATCTCTTTGCGGAATTGACGAGTCATTTCGCCAAGTGGACCCTTAACTTTTACAGTCTGACCAGCATCACTTTCAGTGATAGTAATTTCTACTTTATCTGGAACGCTGATTTCTTTTTTACCGATTCTTGACATGATATTTCACCTAATTAAACTACCAAACTTGGCAGAGTAATTCCCCTCCAACGCTGTCCTTACGAGCAGCTCTATCTGTTTTGAGACCTTTATTAGTAGTCACTATACTAATTCCAAGACCATTGAATACTCTTGGAGCATATTTAGCTTTAACGTACTTACGCAGACCAGGATTAGAAACTCTACGCAAACCACGTATAACTGGCAAACCAGCTTGGTTGTACTTAAGAGTAATCTCAATACCTTTAGCAGCAACTTCTTCTTCGTTAACTATCTTGTAGCTAGAGATGTAACCTTCTTTAAGTAATAGTGCCGCCAATTCTGCTTTAAGTTTGCTGTATGGCACAGTAACTGTTTTTTTAGACACTGCAATAGCGTTGCGAAGTCTGGTTAGGAAATCGCCGATTGGGTCATTTGATACTCTGTTCTTTTTAATTTTCATATTCATTACCAACTTGCCTTAGTTAAACCTGGGATCAAACCTTCGTGAGCCATCTTACGAAGTGCGTTACGACATACGCCAATATCTCTGTGGAAACCTCTAGGTCTGCCAGTCAACCAACAACGGTTACGGTGACGCACTCTTGAAGAGTTGCCAGGAAGAGCTTCAATCTTCTTCTGAATTAACATACGCTCTTCAAAATCCAACTCTGGGTTGTTAAGAAGCTTCTTGTACTCAGCGCGCTTCTTAGCGTACTTAGCGATTAAGTTCTTTTTACGTTGAGTTTTTTCTACTGATGATTTCTTTGCCATATTAAATCCTTATACTGCTATTGGTCCTGATTTGCGTCCGCCAGCACGTTTGAACGGCATGCCAATAGAATCTAGTAATGCTTTGGCTTGCTCGTCATTAATTGCGGTAGTACAGATAGTGATATCCATACCTCTAACTGCGTCCACTTGATCGTACTTGATCTCAGGGAATAGTAATTGCTCTTTAAGTCCCATAGTGTAGTTACCACGACCATCGAAACTCTTAGCTGAAACACCTTGGAAGTCTCTGATACGTGGAAGAGCGATGTGAATAAGCTTAGAAATAAAGTTATACATGCGCACACCACGAAGAGTTACTTTAAGACCGATAGCTTGTTGCTCACGGATCTTGAAAGTAGAGATAGATTTCTTAGCTCTAGTGATAACTGGTTTTTGACCTGCGATTTTCTCAAGATCTTTAATAGCGTTTTCAAGAGTTTTAGCATTACCAGCAGATTCACCAAGACCAAAGTTGATTACAACCTTGTCTAGGCGCGGAATTGCGTAGTCATTAGTCAAACCAAGCTTCTTTTTAAGCTCAGGTTTTAATTCGGTTAAGTATTTTTCTTTAAGTGATTTCATGATTAGTCAATTTGCTCCCCACTAACTTTAGCGATGCGAACGCGTTTGCCGTCTTTAAGTACTTTAGTACCTACACGACTAGCTTTCTTCTTAGTAGCATCCCAAATCATTACTTTAGAAGAAAATATTGGGCATTCTACTGAAACGATCTCTCCATCCTTGCCAGGACCTTGAGCTTTATTGTGTTTCTTGCGAACGTTTACACCTTCAACAAGAATCTTGCTTGATGATCTAAATACTTGAAGTACTTTACCAATCTTGCCTTTATCAGAACCATTGATAACTACAACAGTGTCACCACGATTAACATGGATATTGTTTCTAAGATTGCTAACGCCTTTTTTAACTAGGGCTTCTGATGCTAATTTAACTCCGCCTTTTTTGACGCGAGCTTTGATTGGCGCTTTAGTGTAACGAATAGTGCCTTTAGACTTAGGCGTATGCTTGTGAGTCTTACGAGTTTTACGAGTTACTTTTAATTGAATATATGCCATATTACACAACCTCCTGAGCTAGAGATACTATCTTCATATAGCCAGAATCACGCAATTCACGCGCAATAGGACCGAATACACGAGAGCCTCTTGGGTTACCTTCTTTATCGATAATTACGCAAGCGTTATCATCAAAATTAATCCAGCTACCATCAGGTCTTTTGCGACGTTTTTTCATACGCACAACAACCGCTGTAACTTTGTCAGACTTCTTAACTGGCATGTTAGGGTTAGCAACCTTAACGGCACCAATAAAAGTATCTCCAAGCTCAGCTTGATCTGAGTTGCCTTTAAGCACACGAATAATTCTGACGCGCTTAGCGCCAGTATTGTCTGCTACATCTAGTTCACTTTCTTGACCTAACATTAAACTGCTCTCTCCACTACTTCTTTAAGAATCCAAGTTTTAGTCTTACTAATTGGTCTTGATTCTTGAATAACCACTGTATCGCCTTCTTTAGCATCGTTGCTCTCATCATGAGCAGCAAAGCTCTTAGTAAAATTAAGTACTTTATGGTAGCGCGGGTGCTTCTTACGACGTGCTACTTGCACGATAATAGTCTTGTTACCCTTGTCACTTTTTACTGTACCTTTAAGTTCGCGTTTAGGCATTGATTTCTCCTTCTTCAAAAGCAGCAATGATTTCTTTCTCTGTAATAAGAGTATTGATTCTAGCGATGCTGGTACGCAACGCTTTAAGCAAACTATTATTCTCTAGCTGTCTTGATTTTAATTGCATTCTAGCTTTGAAAAGTTGTTCTTTAAGTGAAGCCAACTCATCATTAAGCTCAGTTATAGATTTATCTCTAAGGTCTTTAGTCTTAAGTAACATTATGCGCCCTCCCTTCTGATGATGCGGCATCTAACTGGAAACTTAGCTGATGCTAGTTCTAGTGCTCTCTTAGCGATATTGATATCCACACCTTCGATCTCGAATAAAACTCTGCCTGGTTTAACTACAGCAACCCAGAATTCTGGACTACCTTTACCAGATCCCATGCGGGTCTCAGCTGGCTTCTTAGTAACCGGTTTATCAGGGAATACTCTAATCCAAATACGACCACCACGCTTAATGTGACGGCTCATCGCACGACGCGCTGCCTCGATCTGACGTGATGTGATCCAACCTGGATCAGTCACTTGAAGAGCGATGTCGCCAAACTGACAATGAGCACCGCGAGTCTCATGACCTTTCATGCGCCCTCTCATCTGTTTTCTATGTTTTGTACGTTTTGGTTGTAACATTGTTGTTTAAATTCCTAGACTGTAGCTGCTGCCATCTCCTCTGTAGTAGAACCTGCTGCTGCTTTAAGGTTCAACTTCGCTTTCTCACCTGGTTTGAGTAAGCCACGGTTGATCCAAACTTTACAGCCGATGATACCGTAAGTAGTCATCGCTTCAGCAAAACCGTAATCGATATCAGCTCTCCAAGTGTGACAAGGAACGCTACCTTCGTGATCTTTCTCACTACGAGCGATCTCAGCACCACCTAGTCTGCCGGATACCATGATCTTGATGCCTTTAGCACCAGCACGCATAGTACGTTGAATACCTTGCTTCATCGCACGTCTAAATGCGATACGGCGCTCTAACTGCTGGCAAATAGACTCAGCAACTAAATTAGCATCCATATCAATCTTGTTAACTTCAAATACGTTGATGATTAGAGAAATATCAGTTCTGCTAATAAGAGCTGTAAGCTCTTTACGCAATTGATCTACACCTTCGCCGCCCTTACCAAGAATAAGTCCTGGACGAGCTGTAACTAGGCTGATTTGAATCGAACCTGGTTTACGTTGAATAAGGATTTTGCTAACGCCTGCGTTCTTAAGTTTGCGCTTAAGCATTTTGCGAATTAATGTGTCTTCTTGAAGAAGTGACGCTAATTGACCTGATCTGAACGCTGAATAGTAGATCGAATCTGATGTGTCGATTACTCCAAGTCTATTTGCGCGTGGTGATACTTTTTGACCCATGGAATTTATTTATCTCCCTTTCTAGAATTTTTACGATTGCGCGGTGAAGTCGCTGCAACGTGACGAGCAAAGTCAGCTGGATTAAGCTCACTTAGAACTACAGTTAGTCTAGATGTACGCTTAAGTATAGAAGCCGCTCTTCCTCGTGATGCTGCTCTCCAGCGTTTGAACACTGGACCATCATCAACAAGGATTTGTGAAACATATAGATCAGATCCATTAGCGAAACCATGATTAGTTTCAGCATTAGCAATAGCGCTCTCGATCAACTTACGAACCGGCTCAGCCGCTGCGTATGGCATGAACTTAAGACTAGTAACCGCTTCACCCGCTTTCATTTTGCGAATCAAATTAGCAGTACGACGCATCTTGCGTGCGGTCTGTCTAACGAAGCCTTTCTTGGCGGTTGAGATTTTTAATTTTTCTTGTGTTTCAGTTGCCATGATTCAAACCTTTATTTTTTCGCTGCTGGTGCTGCTGCCGGAGCAGGAGCTGCTCCTGGAACTGCTGCTTTCTTAGCACCTGCGTGACCTTTGAATGTACGAGTAGCTGCGAACTCACCTAATCTATGACCAACCATAGACTCTGTGCAATATACCGGCACAAACTTGCGACCATTGTGAACTGCAATTGTAAGTCCAACAAACTCTGGAAGTATCATTGATGCTCTTTTCCAAGTTTTGATAACTTTGCGCTCGCCTTTCTCTTTTACTTCTTTGACTTTCTTCCAAAGAGATTCGTGAACGTATGGACCTTTTTTAAACGATCTTGCCATTATTTACCTGCTACCTTTGTTCCTTTTCTGCTGGTGATAATCAAACGATTAGAACCTTTCTTACGACTACGAGTTTTAAGACCTTGACGCTTACCTGTTGGGCTCTTAGGAATACCACCGATAGGCGCTTTACCTTCACCACCACCATGCGGGTGATCTACTGGGTTCATCGCAGAACCGCGAACAGTAGGCTTGATACCTCTGTGGCGGCTGCGACCTGCTTTACCAAGAACAATGTTCTTAATATCAGCATTACCAAGCTCACCGATAGTAGCGAAACAATCTAACAATACTTTGCGCATCTCACCAGATGGCATTCTTAGTGTCGCAAACTCACCTTCTTTAGCAAGAAGTTGCGCGCTGCCACCAGCACTGCGAACTAGCTGTCCACCACGACCAAGATTCATCTCGATATTGTGAACAACTTCACCTAGAGGAATGTCTCTAAGCGCCATCGCATTACCAGCTTTAAATTCTGCTTCTGGACCGGAACTAAGTACTGTTCCAATTACTACTCCTTTAGGAGCAAGAATATATCTCTTATCACCATCAGCGTAGAACAATAAAGCGATGTGCACGTTACGGTTAGGATCGTATTCGATACCACGAACAGTAGCGGGAACTCCAATCTTGTCACGCTTGAAATCTATAACTCTGTATTTCTTTTTGTTACCACCACCTTTGTGACGGCAAGTAATACGTCCTTGGTTATTGCGGCCGGTGTTCTTCTTAAGTTTCTTGATTAATGACTTAACAGCGCCCTTAGCAGAGTTCTTTTTAGTAAGATCCGTACGGTCGAGAAGTATAGTTCCGCGACTGCCAGGGGTTCTAGGTTTAATGTGTTTTAAGGCCATGGTTTTAAATCTCCGCAATAGTGCGAAGGCCCTTTCTAAGGACGGCTTCTAATAATAGCAAACGCAAACATGGCTCTAGTGGCTGGAAAACTGGGGAAAAGCTTAAGATCTAAGTGGCTTAACCTGATCTTAATCTGAATTTTGTTTATTGAGACAGAGGGGATCATAATGGGAGCAGATTTGAGAGATAGAACAAGTGTACGTGAGTTAATTAAGCAGAGACTTAATGGTGAAAGTTCGGCATTTGCTGAATTAATGGTTACAGAGAAACGGGTCAACAGTGCTTGTAAAGCTGTTAAGGCTGGGGCAAGATTGAAGTATCCTCGTTTAATCGAGCCAAGTAAGATAAAGGCTGATAGGGCTTTTATTCCAAGTTATATAAAGATAGGGCGGGTTGTTGCGCCTGAGTCGCCAGTTGAAATGGCAGTACGTAATAGCAAGGGTTTTAGTAAGACGCCGACGATGCTATCTAAATTAAAGTAGTTATAACTTTATTATAATATGCTGGGACTTGCGATAATAAACGCCAGTGATATTTATCATCCATGGTTCCGATAATTTTAGGCGCGATCTTGCGGTTACTAAGTTACGTAGCGAACTAGTTGAGCCTGGGCTTGAGAGTCTGAATTTTAATAGCATAGAAAGACCGAATACAGCGGCGTTAATCTCTGCAATCTCAACGCCAGGTTTCGGCGGGCGCCGCGTAGTGCTAGTGCGCGAGATGAGCCAGCTCGAGTCTAAGCTAGAAGACGCGTCAGAGATGGAACTGATACTCGAGGCATTAACTAATATGCCAGAAGATTCTGTGCTGATAGTCTCGAATAAAAAAGTTCTAGGCACCATCAAGCTAGTTAAAGAACTGAAAAAACTTAGCGAGGTTAAATTCCATGAGTTTACTGAGTTCAACGACTGGGAAGCTGGCAAAGCAGCTGAGTGGATACTCTCGCTTAAGGAATTCAAGATCAATAAAGTTACGGCAGAGTTCTTCGCTGAGCATGTCGGTTGTTCTAATAGTTCGCAGCTCTATTCTGAGTTGCAGCGCCTGAGCACTCTAGCCGGTGAGATCACTGAAGAGTTAATCATAGAAGAATGCAGAGCTCGTGATGATGTGTTTAAGCTGGCGCGTGAACTAGCACTAAGCAAGCGCGATTCAGCCGTGACTGAACTGCGCAAATTAATCGCTAATGATGAATTGCATTTAGGCACGCTAGCTGCTATCAGTTCTACTATTAATCGCTATCTGAAATTTAAACTAATAGAAAAAAGTCCAGCGCATCGCGGGCAAGAAGCTGAGATACTAGGTATTAGCCCAGGTAGGCTTTACTACCTCAAGCAAGAAGTTGCGCCGATGTCTGAAGCGAGGTTAGAGAAGCTTAGTGAAGAGCTGCTAGATATAGAGCGTAAGGTGAAAACAGGCAGAATACAGTTAGAGACGGCTACTCGCATTTTAGCTACAAAATGAATGCCTAAGTAAAACCCCTTAACCGAAGCTTAATTAGCTGGTGGTAACATATAAATATGACGAGATTTATAGCCAGCTTAGTAGTTTTATTCGCGATTGCAGCACCTAGCCAAGCAGCCGAACTAACAACTTATTACAGTTCAAATTTTGTTATCCAAGGAACTAAAGCTTATCAACTAACAACTAGTTATGATGATGAAACATCTATTTCAACCAAGAAGATAGAACAATATGATTTTCCAAGTTTGACTTTTATAAACAGCATCAGTATTAAAGAAGAAAATGGCTATGTCACTTCAGTGCAAGTCGAAGATAATGGCATGCTAGTAAATAAATCTTATACCGTAAGTGAGTATGTGGATAATGACGATGGCTCTACAACCGTTACTAACACTACTACTGACACCACTAGATCTTATGATCTTAATTTCACTCAAATTGGTGAAAAAATCACAGAGGATGTTTCTAGTTATACTTACTATCCATACTACGACGGGTTTTACAGCTGCCCTGATGATGTATCTGCTAAGAAAGCTGCTGCTAGAGTTTTAGCTAAAAAGAAAGGTGGCAAACGCGCACCAGCTAGCTGTACTAAAGTGAAAGTACTTAGCCGTAAAGTAATTAAGTAAGTAACTAATTCAGTTCAACACCTAGAACCTTCACAGGCTCAGTGTTTTCTATCATAGGTAGCTCTTGCACTTTACTAAGCTTGCGCTCTATAGTACGCGACTTACTTGCAGCTTGATCTATAGTGTTACTAGCCTGTTGTAGTTTCTCTTGGGTCTTGTCGAGTATATCACCGAAGACTGAGAATTCTTTCTTGATAGCAGCGAGCAATGCCCAAACTTCGCTGCTGCGTTTCTGGATACTAAGAGTACGGAAACCTATCTGTAAACTATTTAAGAAAGCACCGAGTGTCGTAGGTCCAGCGATTACCACTCTAAACTCACGTTGCAGAGTCTCACCCAAGCCGGGACGGCGCAGTATTTCAGCGTAGAGTCCTTCAGTTGGTAGAAATAAAATCGCGAAGTCTGTAGTAGTCGGTGGAGAAATATATTTATCACGAATACTTTTGGCTTCTTCGCGCACCGCACGTTCTAATTGTTTAGAAGCAGCCTCTACTAGTTCTAGTTCGCCGCGCTCTTGCGCTTCAATTAAACGATGATAATCTTCTAATGGGAATTTAGAATCAAGTGGCAGCCAAACCGGTTCAGTGCCTTGACCTGGGAGCTTGACAGCGAAATCTACACGCTCTTGGCTATTGGATTTCACAGCGAAATTCTTGGTGTATTGATCTGCTGAGAGTATATCTTCTAAGAGCATCCCTAGATGAACTTCACCCCAGATACCTCGAGTCTTAACTCCACTAAGGACTTTCTTAAGGTCGCCGACACCAGAAGCGAGAGACTGCATTTCACCGAGCCCTTTATGAACTTGTTCTAAGCGCTCACTAACTAATTGGAAAGATTCGCCTAAGCGTTTTTCAAGAGTGCTGTGGAGCTTCTCATCGACAGTCTCACGCATCTGCTCAAGTTTACGATTATTGTCTTCTTGTAAATTTTTAAGCTTAAGTTCTATGGTGTCGCGCATCTTGGTGAGATCTTCGCGGCTACCTTGACCAAGCGTGGTGAGCTGCAATGCAAAACCATCTAATTGTTTATGCTGTAACAAAGATAGATCACGTATATGCTGCGAAAGGGTATCGCTAAGCTGCTTAAGACTTGCGCTCTGTTCTAAACGAGAATCGCGACTGCCTTGCAACATCTCATCTTTCATGTTTTTAATGGCGTTTAGTATAAACCAAACAACAGCAGCCAATGCCAGCAAAGAAACTATAGCAATCAGAATATTTATCATTGAAGTTTTAAAGAGAAACTATCTATCATCTTATTGAAATTCTTATTCTCACTGCGCACCAACTCGGCATCACCAATCAGCTTAAAGAACCACACCTGGTTTCTCAATTCAACGATAGCTGTAGTAATTGCTTGATTAGGAACTTCTGTTTTAGGACTCTTAGGGTCCATAAGATCAGTAGGTTTGAGGTAAGTACCACTAATAGTAATAGTAGTGATCGGCATATCACCAAGATTGAATTGTTCTTCGTTGCCAACCTTGAGATGAGAATCATTTTTGAATTGTGCTTTCCATCTTGCAATATTAGAATCTACGCCACCAGCATCACCAGGGAAAATATAAACTGCCATCACTGCGCTTTGTTTAAGTTTAGGATCGGTAGAAGTGATTTCATACTCATCTATGCGCATTGGTACAGATGGTGCGACAGCATGCCAGTAATTAGGAACTTTATAATCTACGCGTCCGTTATAACGACCAGCATTATTGTAGGCGCGGCGTTCATGTGAATTAATCTCAGCGGGTGGAGAACAGGCGGTTAAGACTGATAATAATATTATAACTAGTGTTGTACGCGCCATTAGTAACATCTTATCTCAGGCTAGTACCTAAAAGCTCTACAGAATTATTGGAAAGGACTAATGTCTTTCTACTCTAACTCCAATCGGTTCAAAAGGTTTACCAGGCATAGTCATAAAAGCCAAACTAACACCAGCCATTCGAGGAGTCCTAACCTTTACTCGATTAATACCTCCCCCCTCCGTAGTAAGCTCAACCACATATTGGACACTACCTTTACCCGTTACTCCGATAGCTCTTTCTGGACCTAAACCACTACCAGGTGCGGTAGTACTGTACAAAGCACGTAAAGCATTTGTAGCATCCTTATTCAATTTTTCAGGAGCTCTATCGGCACCACCATTAACTAAATTAATAGCTGTAACGTGCTCATTAGGTGATCCTGTATGCATTCTGTCTGATATAACCATAGTAAACATAAGATACCATGCGTATTAGATCTCTGTCAAGGCATTATTTACATAATCGTAAGTTCACTATGAAACCAGGTTTTTTATCAGCCCAGTTTCAATCTTAGGCTTATCAGGGTTGAGGCGATTAATCTCCTGCAAGCAAGTTGGTGAAGTGATGTTAATTTCAGTAAGCTTGCCACCGATAATATCTATGCCAGCCA
>CAZQXM010000004.1:0-10159 GCA_964597205.1 uncultured Gammaproteobacteria bacterium | reverse complement strand
GGTGAAGTGATGTTAATTTCAGTAAGCTTGCCACCGATAATATCTATGCCAGCCAGTACTATGCCCTGCTCCTGACAAAATGGTTTTAGAGTTTCGCAAATACGCAAATCTGCAACGCTGAGCTTAGTATCCTTGAAAGAACCCCCAGCTGCCATATTGGCGCGAAAGTCACCAACCTTAGGAATGCGCAAGAGTGCACCAGCGACTTCGCCATTAACTAATATCACTCGCTTATCACCCTCTGTGAGTATCTCTGGGATATAGGCTTGAGCCATCATCAGTTCATTAATCTTAGGTAATTCGCGTGCGGAGTTTATAAGCAGTATCCCTTCACCACCTTTACCATTAAGGGGCTTCAATACTATGCGACCTTGCTCACGGAGAAAACCTTCTATATGTTCCCTTGATGCGCTAACCAAAGTAGGCGCGATAAGTTCTGGGAACTCTAATATAACTAACTTTTCGTTGAAACATAGAAGAGATACTGGATCGTTAATCACTCGCGCATGTTTTAAGAGGGTCAACATTCGTAATTGCTGTATATAAAGATCATCAACGGGCGGGTCTTTACGCATAAAGACGAAGTCGAAATCGTCGAGGAGTCTGAATTGAAGATCTTGCAGTCGTGGTGGAGACGGCTTAGCCACGAAAGTAGCATCAACACTCAGAAATTTCGCCCCAACTTGTACTTTAGTATCAGCATAACTAATTAAAGTATCAGCATGAGCATAAGCTACTTCATGACCCTGCGCCACAGCTTCTACCATCAACGCCCAAGTACTATCATGATCTCGTTTGAAAGTTTCTAATCTGTCGCCAAGGAATGCAAATTTCATCTATAGAACCAGTTTAGCTTAGTGTTGCTCTTAAACCAGGTGATCTGGCGTTTAGCGTAGTTACGGGTAGCTTGTTGTATCTTAGCAATAGCCTGATCAAGAGTGGTTTTGCCTTGAAGATGTTCAACCATTTCAGCGTAGCCAATAGTCGCATTAAGCGTATCTATCTCTCCATATTTAGTTAGTAACTCTCGCACCTCGTTTAGCAAACCAGCATCTATCATTTTAATTACACGACTATCAATACCTTTATATAATTCAGCGCGATCAGTATAATTCAAACCTAGGTATAAAGCATCATATCTATTATTATCAAGCTTACGTCTTAATTCACTAAGAGATTTACCAGAAAGCATCACTGATTCAAGTGCCCGCATTACACGGACATGATTCTTCAAATCCACTAAGCCACTGGCTTCTGGGTCCATCGCTAATAGTTCATCCACCAGCGCATTAAGACCTTGGGTTTCAAATTTAGATTTAATCTTAGCTCTTAGTTCAGCGTCTGGAGAGATGCCAGGCATATCTAAATTATCAAGTGCAGCGCGAATATATAGACCAGTGCCGCCAACTACTATTGCGCGAGGTTTAAGGGGGTCCTTCGCGTAGCCTGTAGTGAGCGTTAGCGAACTGCTCAGGATGACAGAATCGAAGTCCCGCTGATACTCAGCAGCTGAATAACGTTCTGTGGGAGATTTAATGTTCACCAAATGATGCTTAACTCTAGCTAATTCTTCAGCGCTAGGTTTAGCAGTACCAATATTCATCTCTTGATAAATTACCCGACTGTCGGCATTGATAATTTCAAGACCTAATTCTTCAGCTAGTCTAAGGGCAATATCAGTTTTACCAGTAGCAGTTGGTCCTACTATGGCGATTAGCTCAGAGGGCTGATTGCGCACTAGCTTTAGCATCTCTGTGATTATTTGCTCTTGCGCAGCTTGATTCATACTAAAATATATCTAGACCCTTATTATTCTAATGCAAAGCGCTAGGACTATCCTAATAAGCCTAATTCTCGGAACCGGGATAGTTATACTAACGGCTTTACTTAGCATTCGCTCTTGGTATAACCCAAGCATAGATCTTGATGCCGTTAGCCCTACTACTATTACAGTCGATCATGATACTAGAGTTTTAGATCACATACTCACGCAAGAGAAACGTGAATCAGTACGCAAGCTAGTAATGCAAAACCTTAATGGTATGGAAACTCTTAGTGAAGATAGACACGCCACTAGAGAGAGCATTAGCAATTTACAGTTCTTAATTGATATTTCTCGTGAAGCTATCAACGGTAAACGCTTGGTTAGCCATTTAATCAATACTAAAATCAGCAGAGCAACCCAAGAAAAATTACTTACTATGCCTGATAGAGATTATTTAGCATTAGGTATAGCTCTGCGCAAGAACCGTCAAAAAGCCCTAGAGAGCTTCGGCTTAAGAGAGCTTAAAAGACTTAACTCAATCGAGCTAGATATTTATTTTGATGAAGTAGTAGTGCTCAGAGAAGAGCGCAGGCATGCGGCTCTAGAACGAGATTATCTCGGACAAAATTTCTTCAACAATCTTCTAGCAAGCGACTCTGAGAAAATATTTAGCACCGCAATTAGCGTGCAGAAAAAATTGCTAGCACTCGGAATAGTACGCGGCACTCCAAGAGCTAAGATTATAGAAAACATCCATATACTAAACCCAGAGCTAAGCGTCACGGAAGCATTCCTTGTTGAGAAGTTACTAGAACGTAGCATTGTCGCTAATATGCGCGTTAATTGGAAGAAAGTAGAAGCAATAGAGAATCAAGCAATGGCATCTGTGCCTAAAGTTATAACTGAGCTTAAAGCCGGTCAAGCACTGGCTATTAAAGGTGAGAGGGTTAAAGCTCATGAGTATCATTTACTCAAAGAGCTGGGCTTGCTAGCACCTAAAACTGACTGGAAACAAATCTTCGCTAATTTCTATTTGATTGCTGCTTGCGTGCTTGCGCTTAGCTTATTTATTAAAGTTGCTAAGCCGCGTAAATTCCTAGTACAAGAAGTTCATATCTTCTTTATAGTTACTACTTCTGTTATTGCTTTGATAGATTTAATCTCCCTTTGGGGTATAGATAAACTACCTTTATCGCCGCTTGCCGCTATCACTATCATACTTACTGTATTCTACGCACCATATATCTCAGGTATCGCTGTTACTATGATTGCGTTTTTCTTGGCTAATAGTTTTGATCTCAATCTCTGGCAAGTATTACCTCTCTACGCTGGGAGTATTTATGCCATCATACTAGCTCGCAAAGCTCATCAGCGAGAGGATCTCAGCAACGCTGGTATTAAAGTAGCTCTAGTGCAAGTATTAGTCTTCGGTTTTACCCTACTAATCGCCGTAGGTCAGTTCAAAACTATAACGGCACTTAGCGTTGCAGCTATGTACGCTCTAAGCGGCTGGCTCTCTGGCTTTATCGCACTAGCAGTCTTGCCATATTTAGAATCTGCTCTTGGTTTGCTTACCCCGTTTAAGCTTGCGGAACTTGCTAATCCTAATCAACCTTTATTGCGCAAACTTAAAGAAGAAGCACCAGGGACTTTTGAGCATTCAATGAGCGTATCTAGGTTCTCGGAAACCGCTAGCAACCTTATCGGTGCTAATACAGCTCTGATTCGTACAGGATTGCTTTATCACGATATTGGTAAAACTTACAAACCAGAATATTTTATAGAAAATCTATTCGGTAGACCAAGTCCACATGTCAGTCTTGATGATCCTTACGAGTCTGCGCGCATTATTATCGCGCACGTGCCAGAAGGCATAAAGCTCGCGCGCAAATATCATTTACCACAAGCATTAATAGACTTTATACCTATGCATCAAGGTACTACCGTAACGAACTATTTCTACGTTAAAGCCCAAGAAAGATTCGGTGTGAATGTAGTTAAACGTGATGATTTTCGTTACCCTGGTCCTAAACCACAGTCACGTGAAACTGGCATAGTGATGATGGCGGATTCGGTAGAAGCAGCGCTTAAAAGCATGAAGGATCTTACTGATGAATCTGCTGTGAAAGCCCTTATCGATAAAATTATTCAAGCAAGACTTGACGAAGGTGAACTAAGTGAGACTGGTCTAACAGCCGAAGAATTGGATATCATTGCTGACGCTTTTCTTGGCGCATGGCGCAATATGAACCACGAGCGCATTAAGTACCCTGATAAGATTGGGGGGACTAGGTAAATATGTCATAATTAATAGGCATGTGCGGCATCGTTTCATATATAGGATATAAGCCAGCCAGCGAAGTACTATTCCAAGGTCTGCGCTCGCTAGAGTACCGTGGTTATGACTCTGCTGGCATCGCGGTGCTGAGTAAAACTGGTGAGATCAGTGTTGCCAAAAGCACGGGCAAAATCTCAGAATTAGAGAGCCTAATAAAATCTGGCAGCTTAGTTACAGCCACTAAGACTAATGATTCTTCTAAGCAAAGTTTCAGTACTGGTGACGCGCAAGAATTAGAAAATTCAAGCTGCGGTATCGGACACACGCGCTGGGCAACTCACGGACAAGCAACAGTCAGAAACGCTCACCCACATAGCAGTAAGGGTGTGACATTGGTACATAACGGCATCATCAAAAACTATCTAGAACTAAAACGCGAGCTTGAAGCTAGCGGAGTATCGTTTAGCAGCGATACTGATAGTGAAGTGGTGGCACATCTCTTCGCGCGCTATCGTAGTGAATCGTCAAGTGACATGCAGGCTCTTGCTAAAACCACTCAGAGACTGGAAGGTAGCTACGCGCTCGCCGTGCTCAGTGAAGGCTTGCCGCGTAAAATCCTGGCAGCTAAAAATGAATCACCATTAGTAATAGGTATCGGTGATAAGGAAAACTATATCGCTAGTGACAGTAGCACTGTACTGCAGTTCACTGATAGAATTCTTAAACTTAAAGACAAGCAAATCGCTGAAGTAACAGAGGCTAGTGTTAACGTTACTGACCTAAATGGTAATAGTGTTAAAACAGAGATACAACAACTAAGTCAAACATCTTCAATACTCGATAAAGGTGCTTATAAACACTATCTATTAAAAGAAATCCACGAGCAGCCAGCTGTGATCGGACGTATGCTTGCTGATTATGAGCATGATGAGCGCCTGGGCATCCAGAAGCTAGTCTCTGGGCTTGATGTCAAGAAACTAGGACGCATAGTTCTAGTGGCTTGCGGATCGGCTTTCCATGCGGCACTCGCTGGCAAATACTTAATAGAACTCTGGGCGCAAATCCCAGTAGAAGTAGCACTAGCGAGCGAGTACGCAAGCAGTCCTGCCCTACTTGGTGCTCGCGATCTGGTTATCGGTATTAGCCAATCTGGTGAGACTGCTGATACTTTAGCTGCTGTGCGCAATGCGGTAAGTGGTGGCGCGCAGATAGCTGCTATCA
Organism: uncultured Gammaproteobacteria bacterium; assembly: GCA_964597205.1. GTDB lineage: Bacteria > Cyanobacteriota > Vampirovibrionia > LMEP-6097 > LMEP-6097 > CAYUFH01. The sequence goes on along the minus strand of CAZQXM010000004.1, from coordinate 4,895 downwards.
CCAATAAAGCCGACTCAGCATTGTTCGAACTAGCCAAGCCTAACACTTACGTTACACCTGCTGGCATAGAAGTTTCTGTAGCTTCTACTAAGGCTTACACTTCTCAATTAATGTCACTCTATCTACTTGCGCTCAGTCTTGCTGAAGCAAGATCAGCCCTGGATGCTGGCGCTATCGCTAAGATCAAATCAGAATTGCATAAACTACCGCAACTAATAGATCAGTGTATAGAAAGATCAGAAGGCTATCACAATAGATTTATTAGATATTCCATCTATAGAGATTTTCTTTTTCTTAGTCGTGGACTTAATTATCCAACAGCTCTTGAGGGCGCGCTCAAGCTCAAGGAACTAAGTTATATACATGCTACTGGCTATGCTGCCGGTGAGATGAAACACGGACCAATAGCCATACTTGATCAGAATGTACCAGTGTTAAGTATCGCTATTTCAGGTGACACAGAATACGAACAAAATATCTATCTTAAAACCCTGCACAACGCTGAAGAAGCTCGTGCCCGCAAATCACCAAGCCTAGTAGTGGCTTGTGATGATAATGCCGATGTTGATGAAATCTTCGATGAGGTTTTACGTATACCTAACGTGAGTCAAATCTACAGTCCACTTGTGGCAATTATTCCATTGCAGTTTCTTGCTTATGCAATCGCTGAAGATTTAGGTAAAGATGTTGATCAGCCTAGGAATTTGGCGAAGTCGGTGACTGTAGAGTAAAAATTTAGAGGGATCTCTGTTTCCGTGCAGGTTCTGGCGTGGCAGTAAGATGCTCTGCAAGCACTTCTGCAGCATGTAGCCGAGGGCATGCAAATCTATCACCAACATGCTCATGATGTTTAGTTCTCCTTCTACCAAGTGCCCTTAAATGAGGAGCCTCATCATGTTCAAGCCCCCTATTAGAACGGTGTTGGGGTTGTATAGTTACTGGCACATGATCATGACTACGTGCTTCAGCAGGATTTCTGGTTATTAAGTGATTCATATAAATTTATATTGATGTTAAAAAAAAGGAATTTGGCGAAGTCGGTGACTGTTGAATAAAGTAGATAATTAGTGGATTTGTAAGAAACGCCCTGGTACAGGTGCATTTTCTGGCAACTCTGCACCTATCTCATGCCTACGTCCTTCATTTGAATTTCTGGCCGGCACTCCTTGACGAGGAACGTGTGGTAGTACTCTCTGACACGGTGCTAGATTGACTGCTCTTGGTTGAGCTCTCTGAGTTACAGCCCCTGGTCCTCCATGTTGTTGCCAAGGTTGAGTTACAAATCTATCGAATCCGTTCATGAAAGAATATCGTAATACAACATGTTGTCTATTGAGATTAAAATAAGATTAACTAACCTTTTCTTAACAATAAAAGCCTGAAAACCAGTGCTGGACGAGGTTTTAACTATTTTTTCGGATTGTATTGTTGCTTGTAAACATCAGAAACATTAGACATACTCTTAACTGTATTTTCAAGAGCTTTAGCTTGGTTTTTAACAGCTTTAGCCAGATCATCATTCTTAGTCGGGTCTAGTTCAGTGTTGCGAATAGTACGATTCAGAGCTTTCACTTCATGCTCTACGTCTTTTTTGACGGTGCCGTATTCAACACTGGTGATAGCGTTCTTCACTTGATTTGATAAATCAGACTTATAATTATCTGCTTGCGGTGTATTAATAGCATTAATACCAGCTGCTGCAAAATCCTTAGTCATTTGGAAAATATCGAGCATTAGACGACTCATATATGCCGCCGTGATCGGAGCAACACTAGTCATATTGAGTCTTTCACTCTCTATTGTGCGAGTCATGTTTTGCAACTCTACAACCTTACCGCCACCAGTTTCAATGCTAGTAATAATGCGAGCTTCAGCATAGCTAGGCACAGGCATCTTGCGATCAGTAATCAGGATCTTGATACCAACAGCATTAGAATTAACCATCGGGAAAGTCTGGATTACTTTACCGACTTTCACTCCGTGCACATAAACTGGTGCACCCTTAGTCAGACCATCAATGTTATGGAAACTCAGTATCAGCGTGCGTGCTTCTCTGCGTTCACGATAGCTAGACCAGCCAAACAATACCAAAGCTAACAAAATCGCTATTGGCATAATGACTTTGAAAAGAAATCCTTTGATGGTATCGATAAGGGCTGTGAGCATCTTTACTCTTCTATTAAAGCTTGCTATTAGGGACTGTGCAAACCAGATTATTAAAAATTAATATAGTTATCTTGACCACAAGGCTTGTTATAGCGTAATATGTATGGCATGGCGTATCTAGATAAAATTAGGTTCCGAACAGACGACAGGCAACCCGGCGGACAAAAAGTAGGCATGAGAGGAGCGGCAACAGCTGCAGAGAAAAGGGTTGCTCAGTTTAAGAGATACGTAGCCAAGCTTACTAATGATAGAACTGGTAAACCTAGCCAAGCATTGGCACCAAATGAGCTTAAAAATGTTAGAGGGATGGTTGCTGATAAACTTAAAACCCCCGACTCCTTTGAAAAACTTAGTAGTAAAGAACTGCTAGCTTTACTTCTCTCTACTTCACAACCTGCCAAAAAATCAAACAAAAAAACCGACGGAAGAGCTTTAGATATTAATTGGGCTCCAAGAGCAGAAGCACGTGCTTAATATGAATGTAACTCCACCAGTTTTTACGCAACCGCCAGCAACATCTTCAGCTCCTGAAATAACAATTGAGCACCTTATATGGAAGCTAAATAGAGGTAAGCTAAAAGGTTTAGCAGCTGGAGAAGGTTTGGAATCATTAGAATTAATTGAATTAAAAAAAATCTTAAAAGCTGCTGGGAAAAATCTTAACGATTTTGGGAGCAACTATCAGGTCAAACAATTTCTAAAAACACTTCAAGGAGCAACTGCTGTCCCTCATAGAACTGAAACCTCAAGCAGGGGCTACCAAAGAACACCTGAAAGGAACTATGTTCAATTACATAGTGCTGCATTTCAGCCAGGAGTCTAATCCACGGATGTCGCTTTAAACTCAGCATCTATAACATCGTCATTAGAACCGCCACCTGGTGCAGCACCTGCGTCAGAGGCAGCGCCTCCAGCAGCTTGTTCGTGTGGTGAAGAAGCTTTGCCAAGCTCCATCATTGCGTTTTGCAAGTCTATAGATTTCTGTTTAAGAGCTTCAGCATCTGCGTTAGATTTAATCATCTCGCGCAGCTCAGTAGCCACAGCCTCTAATTTAGTAATCTCAGCGCGCACAGCGTCAGCATAAGGCTTCTCGTTAGCTTCTTTAGCAGCTTTCTCAGCTGCGTAAACTAGAGAGTCGGCTTTATTCTTCTCTTCGATCTCTGCTTTGAACTTAGCATCAGCACTAGCGTTCTGCTCAGCTTCTTTAACCATGCGCTCTATATCAGCATCACTAAGGTTAGTAGAAGCAGTGATAGATACTTTTTGTTCTTTGCCAGTGGCTTGGTCTTTCGCTGACACATTTAGAATACCGTTAGCATCGATATCAAAAGTTACTTCGATTTTCGGCATACCACGCGGAGCAGAGCCAATACCTTCGAGGTGACAATCTCCTAAGAGTTTGTTCTCCATAGCGCGAGCACGCTCACCTTGGTAGATCTTAATATCTACGCGGGTTTGGTTATCCTCTGCGGTACTGAATACTTCAGATTTCTTAGTAGGAATAGTAGTATTGCGCTCAATCAGCACAGTCATTACGCCACCTAGAGTTTCGATACCAAGGCTAAGCGGAGTTACGTCAAGCAAGACTATGTCTTTAACATCGCCAGCAAGCACGCCACCTTGAATAGCAGCACCAACAGCAACCACCTCATCTGGATTCACGCCTTGATGCGGTTCTTTACCAGTGATGTCTTTAACTAGTTTTTGCACAGCAGGTATGCGAATAGATCCGCCAACCAGAATAACTTCATCAAGATCGGAGATTTTAACGCCAGCATCTTTAATTGCTTGGTTAAGTGGACCTTTAAGTTTGTCGAATAAATGCGCACAAAGATTCTCGAAAGTCGCTCTATTGATGCGCATTTCAAGGTGTTTAGGACCGCTCGCATCAGCCGTGATAAACGGCAAGCTAATAGTAGTCTCAGTGAGAGTTGAAAGTTCTACTTTCGCTTTTTCAGCAGCTTCAGTAAGACGTTGCAAAGCTTGCGCGTCATTACGAAGATCAATGCCGTTATCTTTCTTGAATTGATCAGCAATATGATCAACAAGAACTTGATCGAAGTCATCGCCACCTAGACGTGAGTCACCGGCTGTAGATTTCACTTCGAAAACCCCATCACCAAGCTCTAGAATACTAACGTCGAAAGTACCGCCACCAAGGTCGAATACTAGGATAGTCGCGTCATGCTTTTTGTCGAGACCATAAGCAAGCGCAGCAGCTGTCGGCTCGTTAATGATACGAAGAACTTCTAGACCAGCAATTTTGCCAGCGTCTTTAGTAGCTTGTCTTTGAGAGTCGTTGAAATATGCTGGAACTGTAACTACAGCGTATTTGATTTCTTGACCGAGATACTTCTCAGCATCTTCCTTGAGTTTACGCAAAACTAGTGCAGAAACTTCTTGCGGAGCGTAGTCTTTATCGCCCACTTTAATACTCACAGAGCCATTTTTACCCTGAATAGTCTCATATGGCAGATTCTTGCGATCAAGCTCGGTTTCTGCCCAGCTATGACCAATAAGGCGCTTAGCGCTATAAACAGTGTCGCGCGGTTTAAGTACGCGCTGGCGTTTAGCTATCTGTCCAACAGAACGATCTTGTCCAAGGAAAACTACAGAGGGGGTAGTACGCGCACCTTCAGCGTTAGGGATAACTACTGGGTCACCAGCTTCCATTATCGCCATACACGAGTTAGTGGTACCTAAGTCTATACCTAATACTTTGCCTTGAA
>CAZQXM010000003.1:0-36998 GCA_964597205.1 uncultured Gammaproteobacteria bacterium | reverse complement strand
GCACAGACTTGTCCAACCTGCAAAGGCAAAGGCAAAATTATCAAAAATCCTTGCAACACTTGCAAAGGACGCGGGCAACAACGCGAAGAAAAAGAAGTTGAGATCAAGATCCCTGCTGGTGTTGAAGATGGTTCGCATCTGAGATTACATGGTATGGGTGATGCTGGTAAGCACGGCGGACCTAACGGTGATATTTATGTGGTCTTGCATGTAGCTCATGATCCGAAATTCGAAAGACATGGTGCTGATATTTATACTGAACTTAAGTTAGAGTATCCTGAAGCAGCACTCGGTGAAAATTTAGAAATCGAAACTGTGCAAGGTAAAGCAAAACTAGAAATTAAAGCTGGCACTCAGTTCGGACAGGTTTACACAATCAAGAATAAGGGAATGCCTAAATTAAATCGCAGCGGACAATACGGCGATCATTTTGTGAAAGTTAAAGTGGAAACCCCAAATAAAATTAGCGGCGAGGAGCGTGAGCTACTTCAGAAATTGAAAGAGCTACGGAATCGGCGTTAATTTCTTCTGTGCTTGTAGCTCAGCTGGATAGAGCACCAGTTTCCGGAACTGGGGGTCGTGGGTTCGAATCCCGCCAAGCACACCATTATAATAATGTTATAATTTAATATGAGTGCCTCAACCATAGGCTTTTTTAGCCTTGCTCAGGGCTAATATTTTAATACATATTAACGCATTATTCGCTAAAATAGGTATTGCCAGATTACTGGCTAAATAAGATGAGCATCATTGGAGCTCAACAAGAGCCACGGCCGTGGTTCAAGCGCATATTTGCTGGCGGCCCCGCAGCAGCCAGCAATGCTATTGCACAGGAAACTTTAACTCCTGGCCAAAGAACTCTTCCTCTAGGTTTATTAGGTTTAGCGGCGATGGGTGGCATACTTGCCAACCAAGCAGAGCAAGTTGCTCAATTTGGTTCGGATAATCAGCAAAGAGACCTCTTCCATGATTTTCTTACTTTCATCTCAAGAGTAATAGGAACTGTTAGTACACCACTTACTAGAGGTAGGGCAGTAGTTTCAGATTTGGCTAGGAAGGAAATAGCAAGTCCAGAAAACCCTAACAAAACTAATCTTGGTGAAAAGATAGAGCAAAGTTATCCAGAATTTAAAAAATTTCTTGGTCCTAAACTTGGCTGGCTTAATAATATTCTTGACCCAAGACTTGCCGGCAGTATTGGGTCTCTAATATTTTCTTATGAGAATATGGCTTCAAGCTTCTTCCTTAAAAAACCAGAAGGCGAGAATACTAAAATTGCTAGTGCTTGGGAAGCATTCTTTCCACCGCTTGCTAAATTTACTTCTCTACTTGGTACTCTTTTGTCGATACCAGGTTATGCTAGTGCCGCAATTTTCAGACTGGGAAATACCTACAACAATAACAATATTAAATATAAAGCTGCTAATTTTATAGCTCGATTGGGTGACGTTTTTCAGCCAGTATCAGCCAATCTTAATGCTTTCTATAAGACTTTAATGTCATTTAAACTTGCTAGGACAACAGGAATGAGCCAGGCTCAGGCAAATGGACACTACGGCATCAATGGTTCTCATATATTGCAGGGAGTTATAGGTTCATTATTAGCCATACCATCATTATTTGGTTCTTTCTCTAGATTCAGAAAGATTTTTAGTGAAGGGGAACAACAAAAAATGGTAAGCCAATATTTAACAGGCTTTACTTCCAAGATACGCGAAGTGTTACAGAAAATAGGTGATAAGTACAATATTAAAACGCTTGCAAAAATTGATCTAGATCAAACTTCCGCACAGATAGAAGGAACTGTAAATAGGACTATTGATAACTGTAAATCTTGGTTAATAACAGGAGCTGAGTCAATTTGCAACATGCCTCTGGTAAAAGATCTAATGAGGACGATACTTCCTTATGATGCAAGTACTGAGCGCATCACCTTATCAGCACGAACACGAACTGAAAAAGAATTAGCAGAGATGTCGCCAGAGCAAAGAGAAGCCTTAGAGCAGATACAAAAAGACCCTCAAAACAAGATCAAAGGCTTTATCAATAAAAATACAATTATTGAAGAGCTTGATCACATCACTAGACCAATACAATCCTTATTGATGCTATTACCAGCAGCGATTCCAAGAATCAGTGACCCAGATATACAAGCTCAGGGTAATTGGTTGATGAAGAGCCTTGATATTGGATTAGGCTTAGCTTCAACCTTCCTTGCTCTACCAAGCTTTATGGTCTACGCTTGCAGCACTCGTGTACCAAAAATCATTGCTATGGTTTTTGGTCAGAGACAAAAATATGCATTAGCTAAGGGTGATTTCAGCTACAACGCTATGGATGAATTAGTTAAGCTACAAGAGAAACTACTTAATAGCAATTGGATACCGTTTGCTAGATTTGTTGGTCAAGCACTCAATCGCATTATCCATGATAAAGAGCTTGGAGCCAATGTGTTCCACCATGAATCAAGCTATCTAGAATTACTCAACCGATTAGAAAAAGAAGCGCAAAGTCAAGAACGCCACGTTAAAACTATCACATCATTGGACGTATCTAGAAGATTCCTTAAGACTCTAATCTTGAATCCGATCACTGGTAAGCTCTTTAAAACTTCTGTTCCAGTTGGTGAATTAAGTCAGCGTGATAAAGGAAAACAACAAGTTTATAACTTGTTGACTAGAATTGAGACTATAATACGAGGCTTAATACCTGGTTTAGGCGGGATCATAGCGATACCGCTTACAGTGATTAAAAAATTCTTCTACGTAAGAAGTGAAACTCCTGAAAATCCTATACAACAACAAATGCAAGCAGCTATGAATATGCCGCTCAATAATCCAATGCCAGCAAACAGGCTAGCACCAGCTGTCAAAACCGCAGATGCTGCACATTTAATCCCGAGCATGTCCGGTTAATTAAACCAAGACTGGATCAAGATAGACCCTACTAAGCATGCCTGATTTCAGCTTAGCCAATACTGGGCTTAGAAATTCATAGATAGCAGTATTAATTGCCATAATATCAGAGACTACATAGCTATCATTAAACTGCAACTTCTCTAAGACTTTATTGCGAATCAGATCTAAAGCATAATCTTTAGAGGCTGAGACATCTATTTCTAGTTTCTCTCTAACTCTATAGATCGCATTATTAACCCGTTTACGTGTAGTATCAAGCTCCTCTGCTATTTGCGCGGTAGATTTACCAAGCAGTATAGAACAGAAAACCGCAAACTCAAAAACAGTAACTCTAGCTAAATCATCCAATTCAAAATTCTCCACTAAATGCGGACTGATCCATTGTTTACCCTCAAGCACTGCTCTAATCCCAGAAACTATAATATGCCGATCACGCACAAACTTGCCGCCTAGAGCGATTCCTTCAATACCAATATCACGAGCAGCTTTAAGGATGGTCGGATCATGAGAAGCAGTAAAAAGAAATATTTTGGTTTTAGGTCTATGACACTTAATCCAAGCAGCCAAAGCTAGCCCACTATTCTTAGGTCCATTACTAGAATCAGAGATTTCGCCTAAATAACAATCTAACCAAACCAAATCAGGTCTATATTGAAAGAAAGCTTCCTCTGCTTCAGCGGTATTAGTACAAAAATCTAAGATATGACAAGTATCCTTAAGACAGTAATTCGCATAATCCCAAATTACTGGTTGATCTTCTACTACTATGGCTGTATGGTTTTTCATAATTAATCTACTCTCACTGTCGCTACTTTTATTGTTTTAACTTGATTCTGTTGTGTGAAAAATTTAGTGACTAGTAAACCAGAATATTGATAAGCAAGTTCAGCTAAAACATATTCACCATCAATGCTCACTAATGCAGATTTAATATCAAGACCCGGCAATTTTAGTTTAACTAAATCATCTTGCACTTGATTTAAGGGTTTACTAAGACGAAGGCTCTTAGCTAGCTCTATCTCTGTTTGCTGGCGGACCAAAGCTTCTCTATCACTAGCTATATGCAAATTAAATGCTGGCATTAACTGCCCTGTTATGACTAAAGGAATCATCACGATTAAAAAAGCTAATGATATATAGTTAGGATTCATGACACTAATAGCTCCGTTAAATTTTGATTGGTTTTAGCACTGGGTTTATAAGTTTGGATTTGACTAGTTTCGGCTTGAATAAAACTTGCAGCACTCATCCAAGATTGAGTAATAAAAGCCCAAATTAGACTAAATGCTATCGCCGTTGAGAATAGTGCTGCCCAAAACATTAAATCTCTACCCCCGGCAAAGTAGCACCAGTACTTAAAGGATCCAGCGCAGCCTCTTCCTTCTTATTATTCACCTTGAGATCACCTAAATAATTATTGTAGATATTTTTCTTCTGGCTGAAATCGACATGCGGCAAACTGAAGTCTGGTGAATTGAGATTAGGTGATATCTGTTCTACCTTAAGCGCGACGAATAACATGCTACGTTTTTTCTCAGCTTTGCGCGACTTACCGAATAATGGCAATATACGACCCAATGGCGAAGAGGATTTAGCTATGGTCTCAAACTCAGTAAAGAAGCTATTGAGCACTACTTCTTGTCCGCTTCTTAGCATCGCTCCACTATTAACGAATTCTTCTTTAAATATAGGCACAGCCACTCCTTCTATAAAAGTAAGGTTAGAAGACTCGGCAGCTGTAAGCCTGCTAGCCAATTGCACATCTATCATGCCATCCTCTAGATCGGTAACTTTAAGCTCACCCTTAAAACCTATAGGAATATATTGCACGCTCAGTTGGGTGCCACCTAAAGTATTATTGATTTGCGGTAATGGGAACCTAGTACCCTTGCCTAGAGAAATGCGCTCACCGGAGTGAGTAATAAGCGAGAACTCATTAACCACCCTAAGTACACCTTCTTGCAGTAAGTCACTTATAGAAGCGCTGACATTCAGATTATCCACCACGTTAAAAATGCCAGCGACTAGATTACCAGCATTCGCCAAACCAGGACTAGTAATAGCCGCTGGGCTAAGTGAAGTCCTTAGTAGATTTGTCAGTACCGAAGCTGAGCTAGCTGGGGCACTACTTACATCGGGCACGCCGAGTAGATCTGAACCAACAGCACCTTGAACATCACCACCAGAATTGGTAGCAAACAAACTGCTAGAAAATTCATTAAGATGACGCGCATCAACCTCTAAGAAACGCACCCTAACAGAAAATCTATCTGGTTCTTTAATATGAATAAAAGAAATTACCCTTTCGTTGTTAGAAGCGAGTACTAAATCTCTATGTAAATTATTAGTGTCTATAAGTTTATTAGTAGATTCATAAAATTCCGCGAAAGTAGCGGTGGCTGGATTCGAACTACTAGGAGCAGCTTGTTGAGTTTTCTCGGCTTGCTCACTATCTAAGTCTTTAGCTCTTAGTTGACCGCCCGGATTAGAAAAGATCTTAACACCAGTATCACCAACAGCATTAGCGGCAAAAGCAACAGCAAGCATCGCATCTTTAGGACTAGCTACTTGTCCTTTAAGATATATGTGAGCGTCTACCCTAGCTTCACTAGAGACATTACCAATATGAGCTGCTGGAATAACTTGGATTTTATCCTCTGGGTCCAGGTTAGCATCATGGATACCGAAGAGTTCGTTTAGTTGAGATTCTAATAGTTGATAATCATTCTGCACTACTATTTCTATCTTAATTAGATCAGTACCAGATCTAAAAGTCATTTCACCATAGCCCGGTTTCTTGGCTTTAACTATAAATTTACGATAGCCATCTTTTTCTGGCTCTAATTTATCCAATTCGACATAATTCAGCGACTCTTCATTAGCACCATAATGCGCTAGTGATACTGGTTTGGCGAAATCTAGTATTTCTACTTGCCCAACAGTAAAAACCTTGCGAATCTTCAAGGCTTGATCAGCGGCAAAATTAATAATTGGCTCTGCGCTCACATCTAGCATTAGTAGCAATAATAATCCCACTATCATAAGTTTTCCCATGCTTGTCCTTTTCATATTCCATCCCCTTTTAATAGACTGTTTTGCATCATAAAATTTATCGCTGCTGCCATTGGATACATAACAACTAACAGCATCGCTACTACTGGACCCATAAGATAGAGCTGTAAATTATCAGCCCGCTCTTGTAGACGGTCTTTTTCTTCTTGGCGAGAGCTTTCTATTAATTTATCGAGAGCTGCTCTGAGCGCTCTTTTACTAGAGCCCTCAGCAACTGAAACTAAGAATGACAAGAAATCACGAAACTTCTCAGATTTCACTTGCCAATTACTAAGTGCTTCTTTAGCCCCTAGTTTATCTATCTTGTTAATAATTTTATTAAGCTCATGCACAGTGGCGGAATTAGCATTAGGCCAAGTGCTAACTATAATTCTTAAAGCCAAGATCATTGGGGTTTCGGTGTTAATCAGCAAGACTCTAGCGCAAGCAAATAGATGTGCGCTATCAGCTTCTAACTCACGGTGATAACTGGCAAGCGAGCATTTAAGTTCAATAATCAATAGCGCTGGGATCAACAAGGCTAGAATTAAAAAATAACTATTGTGATTTAATAAGTAGGCAAAGAATAAAGAAGCGAAGACTAAGAAGATTTGGACGATTAATTCATAAAGCAATTCAAGCTTGCGTCCTAGATATAGATATTCCGATTCAAGTGTCTGTAGTAGAGTCTCTGGTAATAAAGATCTAATCAAGGGATTAAATCGCTCCAAGAATTTAGGCTCAGCATAATGAATAGTTGTCCTACGCTCCAGTATTGGTAAGCGTTGCAAACTCAATTCAGTGCTGAGATAAGCACGATTAAGCAGTAGAAGTAAAATAACGGAGGCAAAGCCCACAACTAATATAGCAATCACTCTTGTCTCCTTAAGGCTAGAGCTATGGTGATCAAATAAGCACCCCAAATTACTAAGCCAGATTGAAATATTACCCACGGTCTCTCAGCAGAATTCCACCAACTCAAATCAGAACCAAGGGTAAATGATGGAATAACATAAAATAAAACGGCGAAAAAAGCCAAAACAATAAAATCTAGAGTGAATAAAGTGATGGTTAAAGTTGAGCGTTGTTTTTTATTACTACTAAGCGCGTTATGCACAGAATTAACCGCATCGAGGAAAGCTTCTTCTTGATTATTGGTGTAATGTAATTCAAGCCCTAATAATTGAGAAGATTTGGCTAAAGAACGTAAATGAAATTTATGGCGCAAATTATCAAGCCAAGACGGAAAACTTTCTAAAAAATTAACTTCAGCACGCTGCAGAAATCCACGCAAATCACTTGAGACTGGCTCATCCTTGCTAGCTATAGCAACGTCTGTCACCGCGTAATCAAGAGTCATACCAGCACTAAGATTATTGCGGATACTAAGTAATATCCTCTCTATTTGCGCCAATAAACCGTCTCTAAAAACCAGATAGCAATGCAGAATTAACCTAGAAATATACGCTAAGGCAATTAATAAACCCAAGACCAGACCAAGACTAGGTCCAACTAAAATCGGTCCTAAAACAAAAAGCCCAAGAGCCAAAAACAGTAACGAAGGAACTGCTAATTTTAGTAAAGTGTTTTTACCAAGATGGCAATCAAGGAAATTAAAGCGCTCGGAGATTAAAAAAGATTTTATGTGATTAGCGCAAAGCATTAATTCATTGGTAGCAAAGAATCTAGCACCTACCCTAAGCAAAGGATGTTGCCGTCTTAGGTTAGGACTTAAATATAAGGCTAGTAACAAGGCAACTAAAGCTAGAACTACGATACTAAGACCGAGCAAAAACATAATTTATTCCTTTTGATTTTAAATATTCTTCAAATTCTTTAGATGAGTTCTCTAGTCTAAAATTGTTAACAGAAGACTGATAACTAAAGAGTTCTAGAGCCTTAAAATGCCCGCCATTAAGTTCATCATAACCAAGCACATGATAAATTCTCACTATGCGTCGTATGCTATCGATGGGATCTTGTTCTATTAGTATAAGTATCTGCACCATACTAGCGATTTGATGTTTAAGATCTTCACCACTAGGAGCTAGTGGGTGCTGCTTACATAAAGCTACCAAAGCACTAAGAGCTTGATCCACCAAATATCGAGTACCGCGCAAAGTATAGTGAAAAGTCATGAGTGAACCTAATATCGCTTGCGATAGCTGTAAAATCTCCCAAGCAGAATAATCTCTAGCTTCTGAGAGAACTACATAGCGTACACTATGGCGCTTGCAAGCTTTAGTTAAACAAGCTACATCTATATTTTTAAATTGATCACGCTCAATAGTACGCATTTTCACCAGATCAGCGATGCGCGGTCTCAATTCGGGCGTATCTTCGATAGTTGCTTTGCGCCCCTCTACTGGCCAGTGCTCAGCTAAAGCGCTTAAGAGAGTGGTTTTACCAGAGCCCATAGTACCAGCGATCACAATAGTAGTTCCAGCCAGCTGACAGGCTTTCAGAAATTCCATAATCTGGCTATCGAACATATTAAGAGCCATAAGATCGTCAAGCGAGTAAGGAGACTCTGGATGCAGTCTTAAAGTTAAGAATGGATGCTCGGCAGCTGGAGCTATCATTGCTGCACCACGAATATAACCGCAAGGATGCTCGAAATCAGCTATCGGTTGAGAACTATTAAGACTAATGGCAGCATTATAAAGTAGATTAGATTCACTAATCATTCTGTCGATAACTAGCTGCAAATGACTATCACTTAAAAAAGGTATTGGCCAAGTAAAAATCTTAGACCCTGATTCAAAAAATATATCAGAGGCTTGATTGACTCTAATTTCGTTAACCTGATAACTATGCGCTAAATCTTGCATCAACTGAGCCATAGGATTCAAACGCAAATCCTCATCTATCGCTAAGAGCTTAGATAAAGCCAGCACTGTAATCGGACCATAATAAAGCAGGTCATATATAAGTAGCGTTTTAGTCCAAAGTTTATCCTGTTGTGATGGTGGCTGAGCGAAACTTAGTCCAAACCGTGATGGCGAGAGCATCACTTTATCTATAAAAGCTGCCAAGACTATTGATTTCTGGCGTTTAATCGCATAAAGCTCCTTGGCTGAACTTGGCTTAGCAGCCAAGGAAGCAGAACGTTCAAAATCACGCTGCAAAGATTGAGCTTCAAGAGATTTATTCTGTGGATCAAGTATCGCTTCAAGCACTGGATAAATCGCAGCTCGATAGGCTAGTGCTCGCTCTAACCTACCTTGCTGCACCGGTGAGGATTTAAAATCAATTAAATTATCAGCAGCAATTAACATCTAAGCATTCCTCACCAAAAATTCCATTAACGACTTACGACTAGTAGTTTCTACAATACCAATCCTTTCAAGCAAATTTTTAACAAATAAGATCAAAGCTGAATTATTATCCAAGTCCTCGTGATCTAATAAAAATCCTGAAACTAAATCTGGTTGATAAGGAAAGACTAGCGGCTCAAGTCCAAGTAATGACTGCCATTCTGAAGCACTAAAACGATAATAATCTTTATATCTATGATGTCCAGGAGCTAGCACCGGAATGATATTAAGATGATAAGTATCTTCAAGATACTTGACCTGTGACTGCAAATTTGTTTTAAGATCAGAGCTACAGTTGTCGCGTATTAATAATATTAGATGCTTAGTAAAATGTAAGAACTGTCTGTTAAGCGGACTGCTAATATCAGAGCCTAAATCCACCACGAAATACTTAGCTAACTGAGATCCAGGTTGTAAAACCTCATCAAATAGCGAGCATGATTTGCCACTCAATTCTTGTCCTAATAATTGCAAACTGCTACGAGTAGCTCTTAAAGCAGCTTCTAGCTCATCAGCGCTATGCTGATAATATTTACTACGGTCAGAGATAGATAGTAGTTGTTCAGATATTTTTTCAGTGAAACTAGCAGCCTTGAGACTGAAAATATCTCGAGCTGCTGCAGAGTTGAACAAATGTAAATAAAAAGTTTCACGTAAAAAATGACTACGAGAAACGAAACCAGAGAACCAGTCCATATCTTTACTTAAATCTATTTCTTTATTTCTATCTCTGGTTAATAAAGCTGGCTTAGTCTCTAACACTAATGCGTCACGAATAGAAGTAGCTGCGGGACTAGGTTCCATTAACACTGAAGTAAGCCCTAAGTTACCCAAGACATAAGAAATTAAAATACTAAGTAATGATGCCCCCGCACCACCATACATACCATAGATAGCTATAATCTCTTCATCAATGTTGTAACCGCGTTTATCAGCTTGTGGTAATTTGTCGATGATACGTTGAACACTTAACTCATCTTCAACTTCTGCTCCTAATAAGCCGAATTTACTACCTTCACTAGCACTGGACTCCGGCAGATAAACAAAAACCTTAATAGCAGTTTTATGCTGCTGGCGAATAGCCTTCACCAATTCAAGTGCTGCTAGTTTAGAGCCGCTAGCGTTAATCAGGATTTGTGAATACGAACGCAACTCATCTAGCGCTCTATTAATTGGCACTGGAAAAGAGAAGCTGTAAGCATAATGAGCCAGTTCAGCTTTCGTCAATTCTAACTGTGAATCAATTTCAATATCCGAAACTAAAAGTATCTCTTTCATTTATTTAAAACCTCTTTCTCTTCACCCTTAATAAAAACTAGGGTCTCGAATAGTTCCTGCATCGGCTTGTTAGGTAATTTCTTGGCTATTGGGTTTGATCTATAGACTGGCTTAGCAGCTTCATGTCCATAAGTTGCCATCAATGTATGCGTTTGCTTAGCACGCAGTGCTCGCTGCAATACTGCATCTGGCACTGCTAGTGTTAGCTGCCGCTCCATACGTGGATCGACAGTTACTTTTAAAGGAGCTCTACCCAATGGCTGCGAGTCTACTAATATGACTTTAACTTGCACTGCGATCAATTCAGTGTGATCATCTTTCACTTCATAAAGATCAACCTTGTCATCCGGTCTAATAAAAACATTGAAACCTTGTTGTGGCACATTGATATCTAGAAGCGAATGATCTCTATCTAATAAATTAACCAATCCGGGCAGGGAACCAATTTCAGCCAAATGCTCTTGGCGAATGAAACTGCGAGCAAGTAACGGCACCTTGACCACTCTACCTATTAACTGATGCTTGCTAGCTTCCGGCACATACGATTCTTTTGCTAGTTCATATTCATGTCTATAAAGAAACATCGGCACCAAAGTATCTTCACTAATCACATCTCCCACTTCAAGCTCCTTAGCTACAGCTAGCAACTTCACTGGCTCTAGTGCGCTTAATTCGCGTACCTTAGATTTCAAGTGTAAGTAACTTGCCATCGCAGCAGCAGTGCCTAGTATTATGAGAACTATCAGCACCACTAAAAGAACAGGACGGTATTTAGACGTGACAGTCAAGAGCGAGCGGCTGTAAGCGGCTCCCCGACCATGATTGGCATAATTCATAAATTATTATCCTATTGCTGTAAGTAATTGTTGCGACTTGGTTTGCAGCGCAGTATTCATCGCTGTACCTTGAGTCGTAGCGGTGCTAGTAAAGTTAGTGATAAGTGGGATAGCCGCTCCCATCACTGCCGCTACTAGCGCTCCGTAGATTAGTACTTCCTTCATTTATTTTCCTCCTTTTTCCTCTCCATTAGTTAAACTAAGCTAACTAAAAATTTTATTAGCAACAGCCGTAGCTGTATTAGTAGCTTGTTTTTCGACATTAGCCACTATCGATTGCTCAACTGTAGTAGCGAGAAGTGCTACTAGAGCCGTTAGTATTACCATCTGACTTATTGCTTGCATATTCCTCCTATAGGGCTCTCATTGCCAAATCGCCCATAACTGCGTTACGCTCATCCTCGGCATGCTCATTGACAGATGAGTCAACTCCGCTGCCTCGGACTCGCAAGCCTTGTTCTGGACGATTTGGCAACGAGCCACTTAAATCATTTACATCCAACTTACGTAAAGAAAACTTATCCCCAAGATTAAGACTAATATCGGCATCTTGCACCCTAGTAGCAAGCGCCGCTAATCCAGCAAAAATCCCAGTACCTAGACCTTGACTGGCTAACCCCAATCCCAGACCAGCACTAGTAGCGCCAGCTATCATAGAATCCCAAGTCCCACTATCATTGCGTTGCTCTAAACGCCAGTATTGAAGGGTATCAGCTTGAATTTCATTGGCAATTAATAGGGCATCAGTTGCAATAATAATTTCTCTGCCAGTATCTATTACTCTGCCAACATACTGCTGAGATTCTAGTTCGAAATTAATAGTGTCACCAACTCTAGCCGCTGAGAAAAACTCTGGGCTAATTAAAGTTGCTTCATAAGTATGATTCGATTTAAGACTTAGATTATTAGCGTCGCTTGTTAGGTTGCTTTTCCCACTAATATTTAGTGCTAAATTATGCTTAGAGAGTAAATCGAAGTCTGCCATTAATGTATCTCTGTGAGCTTCAAGCTTCTCATTACGACTAATAGTTAAAGTCTTAGCATCAAGCAGTAGTCGTGTATTCACCAATGGGCTAGGTTCAAACTCCAAGCTAGCAAGTTTAGAAATGAAATCACGCAAAGCTGCTGGCTCCACTTGAGCATCATCAAGTTCAAGATTAACTATGCGACCTTGCTTATCTATTAATAGTAAAAAACTAGCATCAATATTAGAGAGCCCTGCTCGACTAAGCTTGAACTCTAGGTCGTTAAGCCAAGGACTAATCTCGCGTTGGTAAGAGGCTTGATCAAAGACTCTAGTTTCCAAAGCTTGAAGCTCTGCAGGCATAGGCTTATAAAGCTTAGAAATATAATCATCAGCATCAAAAGCCCAGCAAGGCAATATGCACAAAATCATTACAAGAACTAATTTCATGCTTTTGCCTCCAAAACTATGCGAAAAGGATTACGCCGAGACTGCATCTTGCGCAAAATACCACGCACCGAATCGCCAGCACTGAAACGATCGTAGCCAAGACTAATATAACTATGACAATACTTGGTGGCGTTATCAAAATCACCTTGAATAGCCAGAGTCCTAATTAATGACTCTATAGAATCTCTGAGTAAAAATTCTACGCTTTTATCACCAGCTAAGAATTTTTGTTTAGCAAGCACCGCTGATTCTAGATAGCGTTTAGTTGAGAGTGAATAGTAACTAAGACCAGCTAGCTCAAGTCTGCGTGCAAATTGATAGCGCAAATGAGGATTATTAGGTTCTTTAAGAATCGCGAACTGATAAGGTATCATCGCGGCAGCTATAGTAGTAGCATTAGCTCCTTTCAGCTCAAACCAAGTGTCAGCAATACTTGTAAGCGCTTCAGTACTTACACTCTTAAGAAAACTATAAGCGCGCTCATTAGTATCAGCGCTTGCTTTAGCTAGAGCATGATGAGCACTAAGACTATTGGGGTCTAACTCTACAGCTTTGCGATAAGCTGTTAAGGCTTGATCTTTAAGTCCTAGGCTAAGAGCCGCGTCAGCAACACTAAGTAGCTGAGCGGAATCTAATTGTTTACGACTGCTTTCACCAAAAGCTTTGGCGATTAATTGCTTTTTAAGTTCAGCATCATTAATACTGTTAATAAGTTCTTCGACATTCGCCGAATAGGAATGAGTAGTACTCTCTAGTAAGAGCTCGTGCTCCTCTGCTTGCAGTTGATGTTTCGTTTCAACTACGGCAGGACTTAACGTCACGCCAGCAATATCTTTTGCTTTAGCAACGTCGCGACCAATCACCACACTTGAAGGTGGTGAAAGAGCATCATCTATAAACTCCAACATCAGTTGAGGCGGCTCGTCCCCTCGACTTGCCGTCTCTGCCAGTCCGGCTTGCTGAGATAAACCCAACAAAAGACAGTAGAGTACTACTATTCTATTTTTTCGTATCATTTTGCCCCCGAAGTTAAATTTCTGAGGATGTGGCCCAGTTAAACAGATTTTGGCACATTCTTAAGAAATTATTTACTTCTTCCCCGAACGGTGATAATAGCAAATAAATTATAAATATTTCAATTTATTTTTATAATTCTGATAAGAATATTTTCATCTTAACTTTTGAGCTTTATTCGAGTGCATAATTGTGAATAGATAAGATTGTAATACGGATTATTCTTGATAATCTTTTGCGAGAACCTCACCTTGTGATTTATTATATTGAGATAAGCGTTCAATTATTATTTTTTACTATGCGACCCATCACAAAATGGTGCATTGCCAGTAAGTTTGCAACCACATAAAGCGACTTTCTTAGCTTCAGTAAATTCTTGAACCACTGGTCTCATGCCATGGGCACGGTGCGAACCATCGCAGTGAATTTGATCGGCTGAGTAGCCGCAAGAACACCAGGCGATTTTTTGACCGGGGACTACATCTACGAGCACAGGTTTAGTGTGCAAAAGCTCAGGGTTAACATTATTCATAGAGCTAATTCTAGCAACAAAAAGAGAACCCTCGAAACTTTTTTAAGGTTTCGAGGGCTTTACCGTTGTATATCAGGAGGACAAGGGTTCGCCTCAAAAGAGAAGTCCCAGAAGCTTTCGCTTCCGGGACTTTTTACCGTTGTATATCAGACAGGCTCACTCCGGCAAAATCAAAAATCACAGATACCACACAATTGCATCGTGTGATTTTATAACTCTATAACTTCAATTCTTACGCTCTAGTGTTGCTAGTCATTGTCGCAGTCATCAGACCATCTAGGTCATGCTTTAGTGCGTATAGAACTGCTTGAGTTCTATCATTAACTTGCAATTTAGTGAAAATGTTATTGATGTGAGTTTTCACTGTAGATTCTGAGATGAATAATGCTTTAGCTACAGTTTTGTAGTTTGAACCTTCACAAAGAAGTTTCAGCACTTCAGCTTCTCTTTCAGTGAGCAATTCTAGGTGACCATAATCTGAGCATGAATCAGTTAGCAATGATTGTTTGCCACTGATTTGTTCTCTGATATTTTGGCTAATAGCGAAATCGATGAAGAGTTGACCTGCTTCAGCCGCTTCGATAGCGAATGACATAGTACGCTCTGATCTTTCGCTAAGCAACCAAGCACTCATGTTCTTAGTTAAGAAGATATCGATATCTTCTTTGTTGCCCATTGCTTTAGAAATGTAGATAACTCTTGTAGATGGGGATAGCTCAGCTATCTTGTTCATCATTTCAACTATAGATCTGCGACCTGGAAGTTCGCTAGAAACGATAGCGATCTGTGGTTTGTTTACTTCCACGATCTGGATTAGCGCTTCTTGATAATCTACTCTGTCGATTTTGTGGTAGCCTGCCATGTTCAATTCTTTAGTGATTTGAACAGTAGACTGC
Source organism: uncultured Gammaproteobacteria bacterium (assembly GCA_964597205.1). Taxonomy (GTDB): domain Bacteria; phylum Cyanobacteriota; class Vampirovibrionia; order LMEP-6097; family LMEP-6097; genus CAYUFH01. The sequence goes on along the minus strand of CAZQXM010000003.1, from coordinate 21,742 downwards.
ACCGGACTCAGGGCGATAGCCGCTTGTCTAGTTTGTGTGTGTGGTGTCATTTTATTCTCCTGTTTGCCTGTCTAATTACGAAGTCTGTGAAGAGGATTCACTCTGATGATATAGACAGAAAGCAGGATTCACTATTAGGGGAAACCCTAGCTTGAAAATAATATTTGCGAGCAGGTGGGAACACCTAGTGCGCTGTGACTAGGATATAGCCCTGTTTCTCGGTACATTTCTTTAGAACTTGAGGCTTTTTTAGCATGCGATACAATTAATAGCTGTAATGAAGAAACTTCCATCTACGCTACCTTTCATAGTTTTAGTGCTTTTCTTAGTTGTTTTTGCTCTTAGCTTAGTAGGGCAAGATAAGCAGCGATCTGTACTTAGTTATAGCGAATTTATCAAGCGAGTACTCCCAGCGGAGGGTCTAACTACCGCTAAGAAAGTCATCCTCACAAACGGTGATGATGTGGCCAAAGTCGTAGGTAAAGATGGGCAGACCTATTACGCTAGGATTCCCGCGAATATACTAGGGGCTAATCCTGATTTGGCTGATAAATTAGTTGAGCGCGGAATTGACGTAGATGTGGTTGCGCAAGCTAATAATGGTTTCTGGGCTGGTATATTCTCTAACTTTTTAGTGCCTCTATTGTTATTTGGATTTTTTATATTCTTACTTCGCGGTGCTGGTGGTGGTGGACCGATGGCGTTCGGTAAGAGTAAAGCTAAACTAATGGACCGCAATATCAATATTACTTTTGATGATGTTGCTGGTATTGATGAGAGTAAAAAAGAGTTAGAAGAGATTGTAGATTTCTTAAAGAACGCTGAGAAGTATAAAGCTCTAGGCGCCAAGATCCCTAAAGGCATAATGCTATTCGGACCTCCAGGTTGCGGTAAAACTCTCTTAGCAAAAGCCGTTGCTGGTGAAGCTGGTGTACCTTTCTTCAGTATTAGTGGTTCTGATTTCGTAGAAATGTTCGTGGGTGTTGGTGCTAGTCGTGTGCGTGATTTATTTGAACAAGCTAAGAAGAACGCTCCTTGCATAATTTTCATTGATGAGATCGATGCTGTTGGACGTCAGCGTAGTGGTATGTCTGGTGGTGGAAATGATGAGCGCGAACAAACACTTAACCAGCTCTTAGTAGAGATGGACGGTTTCCAACCCAATAGCGGCATCATAGTTCTTGCTGCTACTAATAGACCTGATGTTCTTGATAAAGCTTTATTGCGTCCAGGAAGATTTGATCGCAAGGTGATCATTGAACATCCTGATTTAAGCGGCAGACAGAAGATTTTAAGTGTTCACTCTAGAGGTAAGCCTATTGCTGATGATGTGGATTTGCTCACTCTTGCGCGCCGTACTCCGGGTTTTAGTGGTGCTGATCTTTCTAATCTTATTAATGAAGCGGCGATTATGGCAGCGCGTGAAGGGCGCAAGGATGTCTCCAAGAAAGATCTTGATGAAGCTATTGATAAAGTTGCCATTGGTCCAGAACGTAAAAGTAAAATCATCAAGCCTAAAGACCAGGTGCAGACAGCGATACATGAGATCGGTCACACTTTAGCTAATATTTATACTGCCTGCAGTAATGAATTTCATAAGGTGACAATTATTCCTCGCGGCATGGCTCTTGGACTTACTTGGTCAACAGAGGAAGAATACAGGGTCTCGCTCTCTGAAAAACAACTTAAGGGTGAAATGAAAACACTATTAGCTGGGAGAGCTGCTGAAGAAATTGTTTTTGGGAGAGAAAATGTTACGACGGGTGCCTCTAATGATATGGAGCGTTGTTCTGCTATCGCTAGATCAATGATTACTCAATGGGGAATGAGCAAGGAACTAGGTAACGTTAGCTATGGAGAGCGTCAAGGTAGTGAGTTTCTTGGTCAGAATTATATTTCTAAGAACTATAGTGAAGAGTTTGCTGCCAAGATAGATGCTGAAGTTAAAGACTTAGTTCAAGGTCTATATGAAGAGACTAGAGCTCTACTTAAAGAGCATAAGACAGAACTTATGGGACTTTCGCAGATGCTTTTACAAAAAGAGACTTTAGATAGATCTGAAGTTTTTGATATTATTGCGCAGATTCGTGAAGGCAAACTTGCTTTTATTCCGTTCGAAGAATTCGAGGCAATCGCTAGATCCCGCACCCCAGAGAAGGTTGAAGCGCAGCTTAAGTTCGAAGAAGATGAGCGCCGTAAAGAGCGAGAGCGTTTTAGAGCTATAGACGAAGAGATTAAAAAGAAACAGCAAGAAGGTAATAGTTAGTATGCTCACTCGTGAGATCCGCGATAAGTGGATTAAGTTTTTTACTACTAAGACTCTTATTGATGGGAAATTGCAAGCACATAAGCATGCTAGCAGCTCGTCTTTGGTTCCTGACAACCCTACTCTGCTCTTGACCGCTGCTGGTATGGTTCAGTTTGTACCTATATTTATGGGCGCACAGCAAGCACCAGAGCCGCCACGTGCTGTTACTATCCAGAAATGCGTTAGAGTTGGCGGTAAAGATAGTGACCTCAATAATATTGGACGTACTACCAGGCATCATAGTTTTTTTGAGATGCTGGGTAATTTTTCTTTTGGTGATTACTTCAAGCGTGAAGCGATTAACTGGGCTTGGCAATTCGTTACTGTTGAACTAGGTTTGCCGGCTGAAAGGCTTTATGTGTCAGTCTTTGCTGGTGATGAAACCAATGCTTTTGATAAGGAAGCCTATGATATTTGGTATCAATTATTACTTGATTCAGGCTTGAATCTTGCTACTAGTTATGCTGCGCCTGATGCTGATGGCTCAGCACCAGCATCCCTAGCTAATCGTATTTGGAAATTAAGCCGAAAGGATAATTTTTGGGGTCCGCCTGGTACTACTGGTCCTTGCGGTCCTTGTAGTGAGATTTACTATGATATGGGTCCAGACTTTGCCAAGTTCGGACATGATGAGCGCTTTGTTGAGATTTGGAATTTAGTTTTCATGCAGTTCGAGAAAACTGAAGAGGGGCTTTATGTTCCACTGGCTAAATGCAATATAGATACAGGTGCTGGGCTTGAGCGCATCGCTACCATATTACAGGGCGTACATAATAGTTTTGAGACTGATGAATTAGCTAGGATCAAAAACAACCTCGCTAAAGGATTTAGCAACACTGCTGGCTCAGAGATTAAATATAGAGGTATTGGCGCTAAGACTGATGCTGAGCGCAAGACAGACCTCTATCTTAAGATAGTCACTGACCATTTACGTTGTCTTTGTTTCTTGATCGCTGATGGGGTTAGACCTAGTAATCTTGGGCGCGGGTATGTACTGCGCATGATTATTCGTAGGGCGGCACGTTTTGCGTTAATACTCACTGGGTCTTCAGAAGCGCAGCTTTATAAATACACTGATTTAGTTACTGATGTTTACGGTGCTTTCTATCCGGAGCTTGTGACGGCTAAGGATCTTATCCGTGATATTTGTCGTAAAGAAGAAGAACAGTTCGCCAAAACCATTAGTAAAGGTCTAGTTCTTCTTGAAGCTGCTATTGCTAAAACCAAAGCTCTTGATGGTAATTTTGTTTTTGATCTCTATTCTACTTATGGTTTTCCTTTGGAGCTTACTGAAGAGATAGCTGCTGAGCATGGAGCAACTATAGATTTAGCTGCCTATGAAGCTGCTCGTGATAAACACTCTGAAGCTTCTAGTTCTGGATCTTTTGCAGTTTCAGCGATCGATAAAGCGAAAGTCTATGGTGCGCTGGCTGCTGAGCTGCCAGCTACTAAATTCTTAGGCTATGAAACTGAGAAAGCTGTTTCTAAAGTTCTGGCAATTATAGGTCCTGATGGTCAGAGGCTTGAGTCTATAACTAGTGAAGAAACGAAAGCTCCAGAAACAGGCTTCAGGAGCTTTCAAGTTATTCTCGATTCGACTCCGTTTTACGCTGAGTCAGGCGGACAGGAAGGCGACAGGGGCAAACTATCAGATGGATCTAAGTCGCTTGACGTGAGCGATACTAAAAAGTTCCAAGGCTTGTTCTTGCATCAAGTGAGTTTTAATAGCGCGGCTAAACTTAGTGTTGGCGATAGCTTAGAGGTGACTGTTAATTCTCAGCGCAGAGAGCTTACTCGTTATCACCATAGTGCTTGCCATCTATTACAGGCAGCATTGCGCAAGGTCTTAGGACCTAATATTCAGCAAGCAGGTTCACAGGTGGGCTATGAATATACTCGTTTTGATTTTAACTTCGAGCGCGGGCTTAAGCCAGACGAGCTTAAAGCTGTTGAAAATCAGATCAACACTTGGATTCAAGCTAAATATCCTGTCGAAACCAAGCTAATGCGCTATGACGAGGCTATTAAATCTGGTGCTTTAGCTTTCTTTGAAGATAAATATGATATAGACGCAGAAGTGAGAGTCCTTAGAATGGGTGAAGCTTCAACAGAATTATGTGGTGGTACTCATGCTGCTAATATCGGTGATATTGGTTCCGTGGTTATAGCTTCCGAGTCTTCAGTTGCTGCTGGAATTCGTCGTATTAAGATGTTCGCTAATAAAGCCGCTACTAAATATCTTGCCGATAAGCTTGAGTCTGATGTGCAAGCTGCTAAAGAAGCTGCGGAGCGTGAGGCTATAGCTTTAGCTGAGAAACAGCGCAAACAAAAACTACAAGCTCAAGCCATGCTCAAGTTAGGCGAGATTCTGAAACTCACTAAAGAAGAATCTGGACGTAAAATTCTTATTGCTGATATTTCTAAATTAATTGAAGAGCCGGATGCTGATATTCTGAAATCCTTAGCTGAAGCGGCTTTGAAGCAATTAGGCTTAGAAGCTTTAGTGGCGCTTATAGCTGCTACTGATAAAGTTATGATGACGGTCGCTGTCGGTGACACTCTGGTTAAATCAGGTATTAATGCTGGTAACCTGGTGCGCGAAGCAGCTAAGATCTGTGGCGGTGGTGGTGGTGGTAAGCCGAATTTTGCTCAGGCGGGTGCTAAAGATGTCTCTAAGATTTCAGCAGCTCTTGAATTAATCCAGGGTTCTCTAGCGTGCTCAAATCCCCGCTAGGCTCTTTACCTTGAGCTATGTCTTTTAATAATCTGCGCATAATTTTTCCTGATCTGGTTTTAGGTAGAGCTGAACAGATTATGATGCGCTCTGGTCTAGCGAAGCTGCCGATCACTTCAGTGACTAATTCTTTTAGTTCTTGCTCTAGGCTCTTGTTATTAGCAGCAACTACATAAGCTATGATCGCTTCACCTTTAATAGCATGCGGCACAGAGATAACAGCTGCCTCAACGACTTTAGAACTGGTTACTAGAGCGGATTCTATCTCAGCTGTGCCTAATCTATGCCCTGAAACATTTATCACATCATCAATGCGACCAGCTAGTTGTATATAACCTTGATCATCAATAATAGCGGCGTCACCAGCAGTATAGGCACTTTCTACTCTTGACCAGTAGCCAAGTTTATATCGCTGAGGATTTTTGTATATGCCTTTAAGCATAGAAGGCCAAGGTTTAGTTATTAGTAGTAAACCATCTTCATTCACTTCTGCACTAATCCCTGGCAGTGCCCTGCCGGCTTTACCAGCACGCATCTCCTGCACGCCAGGTAGAGTGGTGATCATTAGTCCACCAGTTTCTGTTTGCCACCAAGTATCAACTATTGGGCAGCGTTTTTTGCCAATGATATCGTAGTACCAGCGCCACACTTCTGGATTGATTGGCTCACCGACAGAACCCAGTAAGCGTAAGCTTTCTAGGGAGTATTTATTAATGTACTTCTCTCCCCATTCGATAAATGTTCTGATCGCTGTTGGAGCGGTATAAAAAATACTAATTTGATATTTATCGATTAGCTGCCAGAATCTATTTTTATCTGGGTATGCTGGTGATCCTTCGTAAATAAACTGAGTGGCACCAGCGGCAAGCGGTCCATATGCTACATAGCTATGTCCGGTAATCCAACCAATATCAGCAGTGCACCAATAAATATCATTGGCTTTAATATCGAAAACCCATTTCATGGTGAGTTTCGCCCAGAGTATATAACCAGCTACTCTGTGTTCTATGCCTTTAGGTTTACCGGTGCTACCGCTAGTATATAGAATAAAACTAGTATCGTTAGCATCTAAAGCTTCAGCCTTGCAAGCTTCGATTGCTTGGCAATCTTCAGCTGATGATGATATTAAATCAGACCATCTTTCCAGTCTATGATTGGCTTTGAGTTTGTTTGTATTTTCTTGAATTAATGCTTTGACTTCATTAGTTTTATAAGCAGCTGGAATATCTATTCGTGATTCAGCATCAGCTAATCTTTCAAAATAAATTATGCTTTTTAATTTAATATCCTCCGTTGCTTCTTTGACTATTTCGAGTAGATTGATAATATTGCCTTTGCGAAATAGAGCATCAGCAGTTATTAGAAGCTTGGCGTCACCATCGATTAATCTATCTTTAAGAGCATGAGCGGAGAAACCAGCGAAGACTACACTATGAATAGCTCCGATACGCGCGCAAGCTTGCATAGCAATAATAGCTTCAGGGCATAGTGGCATATAAATAGCAACTACATCGCCTTTGCTAATTCCTAGGCTTTTTAATGCGTTTGCGGTTTTGCAGACTTCGATTAGTAGTTTTTGATAGCTATAGCTTTTATGATCACCGGGCTCACCTTCAAAAATAATGGCAGTTTTATCGGCTAATCCTTCCTTGATTTGTTTATCAAGACAGTTATAAGAGATATTAGTCTTACCATCGCAGAACCATTTATAATAAGGCGCTTCACTACTATCTAATATTTGCTTAAAATCCTGCTGCCAATCTAGCTCAGTTCTGGCTAATTTAGCCCAGAAAGCATCAGGATCATTATTGTAAGATTCTAATAAGTTTTGATAACTCTTGGAGTCTAGGTTAGCTTTTGAGCTGAAATCTTGAGTTGGATTATAGAGCTCTTGCGGCATAGCTTTAAATAGAGTTTACAATATTATTAATGAGCTTTGCTTTACTAGCTAAATTTGATGCCGCCGCAAGACAGTTTTACGCTGTGCAAGGTGCTGCTGTATCGAAACTTATTCCAGCTCTCGCTTATATTTTTAAAGGCAAGATTGATTTAGGACAATTACGCAAGCAGCTAGTCTTTATTGGTTATGAGTGTCTGCCGATGGTAATAGCTCTTACCGCTTTAGCCAGTATGATTCTTACTGTTAATATCTCAGTTGAGCTTAACAGTAGAGGTGGTAGAGAACTTATTGGTGCTCTTATATCTGCTGCTGATCTTAGAGAGATATTACCTTTGTTTACAGCTTTTGCTATTGCTGCTCGTTGTGGCACAGCTATCACTGCTGAAATCGCATCAATGAAAGTTACAGAGCAAGTGGACGTGCTTAGAGTAATGAAAGTCGATCCTATCTATTATTTGCTTTCGCCTAAACTTTTAGCGACATTTTTATTGGGTCCGCTTTTGGTTGCGATTGCTCTGATTACATCTTTAGCTTCTGGTCTTTTTGTAGCTTGGGCTTCAGTGGGTCTTGAACCGGTGCAGTTTCTTGAACAAGCTTGGCGTGAGCTATCGCTTAAGGAGTATTTTTATCCTCTATTGAAAACGGAAATTTTTACTCTCTACGCGATTTTAACCAGTGTTAGTTACGGGCTTGATTGTCATGGTGGAGCTAGGGAAGTAGGCATAGCTACTACTCAAGCTACGGCGATGATTATGGTTGCCATTATTGTTTTGGATGGGATTTTGACGTCGATTTTATATACGTAGCATAGCAATAACGTGACTTACGTCACGTTATTGCGCTTTCAACGCGAGTGCAGAATGTAAGGCTTCACGCCTTTCCTAGGTATCTACCCTAGCTCTTCTTATTTATGGTCCTAGAGTATTAGTACTCATGACTTAGTTTTTGAGCTATTTCACTCATTATTACGCCCTTAGGGTGGAGTATTTAAGGCTCCCTGGCTGGAATATTGGACTAGAGGAAATGTCCTAACTGATGAATCCAGCTACCGAAAAACTTAAGAGATGTATTCTCGACGAATTTAAAGTTTATAACAACTTAGCACCTAAGCTAGGTTTGCTTGGTTATGTAGGATTTTTCTTTAGTTATAGTATTTTCAAATTAATTACAGTTGATGTTTATCAGTTAGTTCTTGTTGATACTTTCAGTGAAGCTCTTCAGTATTCAATTATCGTCGGTATCATGGGCTTTTGTGCTGGCAGAGTTTTCTCTGGTAGGTTGCAGGCTAATCAATTACATATTTTACAAAAAGAGCGCGTAAGACGCAGAAAGTCTCTAAAAAAACAATTACAAACTAAGCGTGAAGCTTTGAATAAATTGGAGGCCATGATTACATGAAAGGGGATAATAGAACCAAGTCTAGATCTGTGCTTATGTCTGTAGAACAACAGAATAATAAGCTGCAAGTGAAAGAAGAGAACCAGAGACTTTGGGCAACTTACAGCACTAAGAATAAGCCCCAGCAATTGCGTGATCAGTTAATCAGAAAATATGCTTATTTGGTTAATTGGGTAGTGGGTCGTTTCCCTTATATTGAGACTGCTGATTTTGATAGAGAGGATTTAATAGGTTATGGCACTATCGGTCTTATAGAAGCCATTGATAGATTTGATCCTCAGCAGAAATGTTCATTCGAGACTTTTGCTGTAACTAGGATTCGTGGTGAGATTCTTGACTTCTTGCGTTCTAGAGATTTTCTTTCTCGTAGTCGCCGTCAGCGTGTCAAAAAAATGAATGAGGCTATTGCTGATCTTGAGCATAAACTAGGTAGAGCTCCTACTGAAGAAGAAGTGATGAACAGTTTGAATATTGATGCTGCTGAACTTCAAGGTATACGCCAAGAAGCTGCAGCGATGATATTCTCGCTTGATATTCCGGAAGATGGTAAATCTCTTGATGATGGTGCTGCGTTGGTGGACAAGGTTCCTTCAGGCGCTGCTTCGCAAGATGAGATGGTTGATAATGCTTTTCTTAAAGACAAGCTGGCTCAATGTCTAGACCGTCTGCCTAAGCGTGAGCGTTTGATTATGGCTTTATACCATTATCAAAAATTAACATTTAAAGAGATTGGGGCGGTGCTTGACATCTCTGAATCTAGGGTCAGTCAATTACATATGAAATCCTTGCAGAAGTTAAGAGTAATGCTTAAAGATTACGACTATTAATCAGGGTTTTAGCGCTAAATAGAGGCTTTTATCAGTTATAATCGTCTCTGATGCTTTCAGCCTTTGTCACTCAACTCAAGAAATCCCTATCTGGTAATGTCAACGAAAAAGTTATACGTGATTATCGCCTTGTCGCTGAGCATATCAGTTCGCTTGAGCCATCTATTCAGGTTCTGAGTGATGATGAATTAAGGGCTAAAACTCAATATTTTCGTGATTATATAAATTCCGAGCTTGATAAAGTTGAAGACAAAAAACTTATAGCTGATGACGTCGCTAGAATGCCAGGTCAGGTTCGTAATCTCCGTGATCAGCGTTTAGCTGAAGTGCTTGAAGAAATTTTGCCTGAGGCTTTTGCGGTGTGCCGTGAAGCGGCTAAACGTGTACTTAATATGCGTCATTTCGATGTGCAGCTTATTGGTGGTTTGCAATTGCATCGTGGTGGTATAGCTGAGATGCAGACTGGTGAGGGTAAGACTCTAGTATGTACTTTGCCAGCCTATCTTAATGCTCTTACGGGTAGAGGCGTGCATATAGTTACAGTGAATGATTACCTCGCTCGCCGCGACTCTGAGTGGATGGGTAAGATTTATAAGTTTCTTGGACTTAGTGTTGGTTTGGTTGTACATTCAGCCAGTCAAGCTGAGCGTAGAGAGTCTTACGCTGCTGATATTTGTTATTGTACTAATAACGAATTAGGTTTCGATTATTTGCGTGACAATATGGAAAACCGCTTGAATGCCTGTGTTCAGCGTCCTTATTATATGGCTATAGTCGATGAAGTCGATAGTATTCTTATCGATGAGGCGCGTACACCATTGATTATTAGTGGTATGCCTGATGTTAGTCGTCAGAATATTTATAAGTCTATGGCTAAGTTATCACGCGAACTTAAGCGCGGTCTTAGCGAAACTGATTCTAATTGTGATTATTTCGTTGATGAAAAAGCTAAGAATGTAATCCTTACCGACTCTGGTATTCGCAGGGCTGAGCAGATGCTTAATGTCAAGGAACTTTGGGATCCTAATACTAATCTGGCTCACCATTTAATTCAAGCTATCAAAGCCAAAGAACTTTTCGTTAAAGACGTTGACTACATTATTAAAGATAGTGTTGAGCATAAGCGTAAAGAAGTCGTAATAGTTGATGAATTTACCGGCAGGTTAATGGAAGGTCGCCGTTGGGGTGATGGTTTACATCAAGCTGTTGAAGCCAAAGAAGGAGTAAATATTCAAGAAGAAACTCTTACTATGGCAAGTATCACTTTCCAGAATCTTTTTAGACTTTATCCTAAACTCTCTGGTATGACGGGTACGGCTGCTACTGAGGCTGAAGAGTTTGGCAAGATTTATAATCTTTCGGTTTTGGTGGTTCCTACTAATAGAGATTCAGTGCGCAAAAATCTCAATGATATTGTTTATAAGAACGAGCGCTCTAAATTCTTCGCTGTTGTTGAAGATATAGTGAGAGCTAATTGGGTTGGTAGACCGGTTTTAGTCGGTACAACGAGCATAGAGAAATCAGAATATCTCGCTTCTTTATTATCAAAGCCAGCTTATGCTATGCAGGTTTTAGAATTCAGAATCAAGCGCTTATTAAAACAAGCGGAGAAAAATAAACTTAAAGATGCTCTGGCGCCTTTAATACCTAAGCTTGATAGACCAGGTAATCTTAAGCTTGCTGATGGATTAGAACTCTTCTGTGATTCTAGTAGCATCGAGGTTGATGATGAGAATCAGATTGTTTTTGATTTTAAAGTTGAGTGGCTTAAAGATGAAGAGCTGAAGTTCGCTGTAGAGAGTTTTCTTTCGGTGTTGATGGTGCTTGAGAAGATCCGTAGTGGTCTTGATTATCATGTGCTGAATGCTAAGCACCATGAGAAAGAAGCTCATATTATTAGACAAGCTGGTAAGCTAGCAGCGGTAACTATAGCTACTAACATGGCTGGTCGTGGTACTGATATTGTGCTTGGCGGTTTTCAGGCCAATGATCCTAAGCAAAGTGGTTTTGATAAAGTCAATTTAGAAGCTCAGAAAACTATACAAGCACATGGTGGTCTGCATGTAATTGGTACTGAGCGTCATGAAAGTAGACGTGTAGACAATCAGTTGCGCGGGCGTTGTGCTCGTCAAGGAGACCCGGGTTCGGCTAGATTCTATTTATCATTAGAAGATAATTTGATGCGTATTTTCGGTGGTGACAAGATTATCGCTGTAATGAATATGCTTAAAGCTGATGAAGATCTGCCTATAGAAGCAACTATGGTTAGTGGTGCGATTAATAATGCCCAGAAGAAAGTTGAGGCTCATCATTTCGATATTCGTAAACATGTTCTGCAATACGACGATGTCATTAATACTCAGCGTGAAGTTATATATCGTGAACGCCGTATGATACTTGAGGGTGCAGATATCCATGACAATATAGTTAGGATGTTCAATGAGAGGGTTGAAGAGATAGTATTCACTCATATGGGTTCTAATGATCATATTGAGAGTTGGTTTAATACTGAGGATGAGGCTATTAGTCCAGTTACTAAAGTATTTGAAACTCTTAAAGCAGATTTCGGTGATGAGCTTAAGGGTTTAGTTAAACCTACTGATTCTAGTGAGTTCGCTGATATTTATCAGAACCATGAAGAGTTTATTGCTCGTATTAAAGCTGCTGTAATGCAGATGCTAGCTGCTAAAGAAGAACAAGTAGGCGCTAAGATACTTAGAGAAGCTGAGCGCCAAATTATGCTACATATCATCGATTCTAAATGGATTGAGCATATACATGCGATGGACTCACTTAAAGATGGTATTCATTTACAGAGTTATGGACAGAAAGATCCGCTTATTGAATATAAGAAAGAAGCCTTTGCTATGTTTGATGAGCTGCTCTTAGCTGTGCGCAAAGATACTGTGGTCTTGTTCTCACATGCTCAGATAGTTAATGAAAGTCCTAAAGAGGCTGCCCGCAGTTAATATGACTCAGATTCTTTCTAGTTACTTAGAATTAGAAATGGCTGATTTAGATCCGGTTGCTATTTATGCTGAATTGCATAAGCATTCTGCTGATGCCTTTATGTTTGAGTCAGTAGAAGGCTCGGAGAAATTTGCTCGTTATACTTTTGTTGGTTTTAGACCTTTAGAGATAGTCAAGACTGCTTCCTATGATGAATTGGCTAAGCGTATTGAAGCTATGGCAGCTGTCAATGAGCTGCCATTTTTTCATAAAGGTTATGTAGGCTTTTTTACTTTTGAATCAGTGGCTGATATCGAACCCAAGCTGCGTTGTGCTGCCGATAAGAGTCCCCATATGTACATGCAGCTAGTTGGCACTATGGTAGTTTTCGATAGAGTGCTTAGAAAGATATATTTAATTGCCAATTCTTTCACTGCTAATGATACTAAGAGCCTATCCGAAAAGCGTCCAGATGCTAGGCATGCGAGCCCGAGCAAGCGGAGTTTACTAGACGTAAATGAGCATTGTGAGGGCGAGCATAACAACGCAGATGGGACTTTTCGGATAGGCTCTAATCAAGCGGCATTAACTGAGCTGAAATCATTAGTAGAGCAGGCTAAAGCTTTAAGCACACTCAGTTGCGATACCAAAGTCACTTTAGCTGACTTGCTTAAGAGTCCAGAAGCCGTTGTATTCAAGTCTAATACTAGCGAGGAGCAGTTCTATACTATGGTTGCTAAAGCTAAGCAGCATATTTTAGATGGCGATGTTTTTCAAGTAGTCTTGTCGCGTAAACTTAGTGCTGACGTTACTTTAGACCCATTGTTGGTTTATAGATTGCTTAGAGTTGTTAATCCTTCACCCTATTTATTTATCTATAACGTTAGTGATTTTGCTAATGCTAATTATGCTTTAGTTGGTTCGTCGCCTGAGATGTTAGTTAAATCTACTCTCCACGAGCATAGCAACGCAGATGAGGCTTTTCAGATAGGCTCCGAATATCAAGCAGAAATAAGACCTATAGCGGGCACTTATCCGCGCGGTAAAACTGCTGAAGAGGATGAGCATAACGCTAAAACCCTGCTTGCTGATGAGAAAGAATGTGCTGAACATGTAATGTTGATTGATCTTGCGCGTAATGATTTAGGCAGAGTAGCGCAATCGGGGACAGTAACAGTGGCGCAGCAGATGATTATAGAAAAGTATTCTCATGTGATGCATATAGTAAGTTCGGTTATCGCTAAGTTAAAATCAAGCTTAGACCTAAAAAGCAATGCTAGGTTAGGCATAGATTTACTCAAAGCATGCTTTCCAGCTGGTACTCTTAGTGGAGCTCCTAAGCTTGAAGCTATAGACATTATTACCGAGCTAGAATCTGAGCCACGTAGGTCATATGGTGGAGCCATAGGCTATTTTTCTTTGGATGGCAGGGTGGATACCGCCATTATGATTCGTACTTTAGTGGTGGAGCCGCATCGCGTCCACGTTCAAGCTGGCGCTGGCATAGTCGCTGACTCGATTGCAGAAAGCGAGCATAGAGAGACTTATAACAAGGCAAGTGCGCTAATTAAAGTGGTTAATTTAGCTAAACAAGAGAGCTGTAAATCCAAATAGCAAATAGATATACATCATATAGTTTAGTTCCAAGTCTTAGTACTAGAGCGCATTTGGGTATAAATATTTCAAGTGGAAAAGCTCATGATAGAAATGTTCGTTACTGGAGTTGCGCTTGATGTGAGGTCTGATATACCTCTAGTAATACTCCATGACGAAGAACGCAAATACACACTTCCAATCTGGATAGGACAAGCTGAAGCGCAAGCGATAGCTAGAGGACTTGAAGGGCTGGAGATGGAAAGACCAATGACTCATGATCTGATGATTGAGATGATGGAATCTATGGGAACTGTGATTGATTCTGTTGAGATTAATTCTTTTGAAGACACTACCTTTTTCGCATCTATCATGATGATCGATGCTAAGCAAAACACTACCGTTGTTGATGCCAGACCAAGTGATGCTATTGCGCTTGCTCTTCGCTGTGAAGCACCGATTTTTGTAGCTGAAACTATACTTGAAGATCTTAACCCTGAGTTCACTGCTCAAGCTTACGAGATCGCTGAAGAAGAGGATGAAGATCTTTTCGAAACCTTCTTTACTCCAGATGGAGATGTTGCTTTTAGGACTGAAGAAGAAGGTGATGAGTTGATTGATGACTGGGAGTTTAAGCAATTCATCAGCAATGTTAAAGCCTCTGATTTTGTCAGCAAAGGTTTCTAAGCTGCATCCAGCCAGTTCTGGCCAATAGCTAGATCCACAGTTAGTGGGACTTTAAGTTTAATTACGTTTTGCATTTTTTCTTGCACATGCGCAGCTACAGTGCTAGCAATCTCAGTAGGACATTCAATTATAAGTTCATCGTGTACTTGCAATATGATCTTAGCCTCTGGATACTGCCATTCTAGACTGCTATAGAGATCTATCATGGCTTTCTTGATGATGTCAGCGGCTGTCCCTTGTAATGGAGTGTTGAAGGCTTGTCTTTCTTCTTCTTTTTGTAGCATCTTGTTAGGACTATTGATATTTTTGAAATATCTTCTTCTGCCGAAAATAGTTTCTACGTAACCGTCCTCGTGTGCCCCAGCTAGTATCTTGTCCATAAATGGTTGAATATTAGGGAAAGCAGCGAAATATTTTTTAATGAAGTCTCTCGCTTCACCCATGCTGATACCCAGTTGCTTAGCTGTGGCGAAAGGACCTTGCATATAAATGAGAGCGAAATTAAGTGTTTTGCCTAATCTGCGATCATCTTCTGTGACCTCATCTTCAGTCTTGCCTAGTATCTCCATCGCTGTGCGCTTGTGAATATCTTGCTTATTAAGGAAGGCTTCTATTAGTGCTTTCTCATTAGCCATATGCGCTAGTATTCGCAGCTCTATCTGTGAGTAGTCCGCACAAATTAAACTATGTTTGGTATCTTTGGCTATGAAGCCGCGTCTAATCTCACGTCCGTATTTATCCCTAATAGGAATGTTTTGTAAATTAGGATTACTAGAACTTAGGCGCCCGGTCGCTGTGACCACTTGATTAAAATCACTATGCAGGCGATTGGTTTCTTTAGCGATGAGATTCGGCAGAGTCTCTACGTAGGTAGAGCTTAGCTTGCTTAAAGTGCGGTATTCGATAATGCAATTGATGAAACTTTTTTGCTTAGTATCTAATTTATATTCGGTAAGCAGAGTTTCAAGAGTACCTATGTCAGTAGAATAAGCACCAGTTTTATTTTTCTTGCCCACTGGAGCTATATTCATCTCATCGAATAAAATACTGCTTAATTGCTTTGGTGATGATACGTTGAACTCAGTGCCTGAGAGCTTGTAGATCTCTTGCTCTAGTTCGTGTATCTTGTTTTTAAGCTCCACGCTCAACTTAGAGAAATGCTCCACATCTAGTGAGACACCGCTATTCTCTATATCTACCAGCACGTCAACTAGAGGAAATTCTATGTGTTTAAGCAGCTCTTTACCATTTTTATCTAAGCTGTTTTCATAATAGTCATAGAGCTTGTAAGTTACATAAGCGTCAGCAGCAGCGTACTCGGCAACATCACTTAAAGGAGCTTCATTGATAGTGATTTGTTTACGTCCAGTGCCGATTAATTCTTCAATCTCGGTCATGCGCCATTTGAAAACTCTTTTAGCTTGTGCTTTCAGTCCATGTCTATTACTAGGATCCTCTACATAGCTAGCAAGCATGGTGTCATAGAAATTACTATGAGTTTTAATACCATAGCGTCTAAAAATACGCTTCTCAAATTTAGCGTTTTGAATGATTTGTAATTTCGATTTATCTTCTAATAAAGGCTTGATTTCTACCAAGATCTCATTAATAGTGAATTCTGGAGCACTAGCTAGCATTGTTGGTATATAAAAAGTTTTGAGTTCGGAATTGTATTGATAAGCTAGAGCTATGCCGACTATCTCACAATTAAGAGTGTTAAGCCCGGTAGTTTCAAGGTCTATAGCATAACGCTCTACCTTATTAAGTTCTTTAAGCATTAGATTTAGGGTGACTTTGTCTCTAACTATAAAAGGTTTAACCACTAAATCTTCAAGTGGCTTATCAAGTTCTTCGATAGTAGGATTTTGAATTTGTTTGAAGATGGGTTTAGCTGGATCTTCTTGTTTAGTAGGTTCGTCTATTTCGCCGACATCTACTTGCACCATTTTGCCATTGTTAAAAGGCTTCAATACTGCTGGTAATCTTTTGAGTATACTAGTGAATTCCATGTCTTTAAGGAACTCGACAAGAGCACCAGTCTCGGGCACTTCAAGGTGACAAGCTTCAAGACCAAGATGAGGATTGTTGCTAATCTGAGCTTCGTCAGTGATGATGGTTGCTATATGTTTAGAGAGCCTAGCATTGGCTTCTTGTTCTACTAATTTTTCTTTGGTTTTAGGCGGACCTACTTTATCTATATTGGCGTAGATCCCTTCAAGGCTGCCGTACTCAGTCAAGAGGTTAATTGCTGCTTTGGGACCCAAGCCTTTAACGCCTGGTATATTGTCAGAACTATCTCCGGCAATGCCTTTATAGTCAGGAACTTGTACTGGCGTCACGCCAAGATTTTCTACGACATCGGCTGGTCCCATGATTTTGAGTCCGCCACCGCGTTGCGGAACAGCCATTGAAACTTTATCAGTGACTAATTGGAAAAGATCTTTATCACCAGAAAGTATCACCACGTTATAGCCTTGATTTTCTGCTTTGCGCGCCATGATACCAATCACATCATCAGCTTCATAACCGGGCTCTTCTATAACTGGGATATGCAAACATCTAAATAAGTTTTTAATTAACGGCCACTGTAGTTTAAGATCATCTGGCATCTCGTCTGGTCGATTAGCTTTATAAGCTTCAAACAATTCGTGGCGAAATGAAGGCTGGGGTAAATCGAAAGCAACTGCGATTGCTGTAGGTTGCGCTTTTTCTATGCAATCAAATAAAGCTTTGAGTGTTCCATAAACTGCCCAAGTTGGTTCACCCTTGGCATTTCTTAAATTGCTCATCTCGAGGGCAAAAAACATCCTAAAGGCTAGGTTGCTGCCGTCGATTAGTAGTAAATTGTGGGGCTGGCTCACAGGCTTCTATTGTAGCTAAAGCAGGGGCTTTTCAGGTTCAGATATGCTGATATAATCAATTTATGGCGAATATCGAAGAGTTATTTTCAGCTAATATGGTCAGGCTCCCTGAGCGCAAGGATCTTGATATACCTGATGATCTTAAAAGCAATTTGGTTATAACTACTGTTGGTGGATTCTTAGATTCTATATATAACTGGGCTAGA
This sequence comes from uncultured Gammaproteobacteria bacterium, assembly GCA_964597205.1. Classification (GTDB taxonomy): domain Bacteria; phylum Cyanobacteriota; class Vampirovibrionia; order LMEP-6097; family LMEP-6097; genus CAYUFH01. The sequence goes on along the minus strand of CAZQXM010000003.1, from coordinate 4,279 downwards.
TCTAATAGTGTTTGGCCTCTAACTTACGGTACTTCTTGCTGTGCTATCGAGATGATGTCAGTCGGTATGTCACGTTTTGATATTTCTAGATTCGGATCTGAGGTTTTTAGAGCAACTCCAAGACAAGCCGATCTGATTATTACAGCTGGTACCATCACTCGTAAAATGGCTCCAGCCTTAGTGAGACTTTATCAACAATTGCCTGAACCTAAGTATGTAATTGCTATGGGTGCTTGCACTATTACTGGTGGCATGTTCCATGATAGTTACTCTGTTGTGCAGGGTGTTGATAGGATTATTCCAGTGGATGTTTATGTACCTGGCTGTCCGCCGCGTCCCGAGGGTCTTTTACATGGATTATTTACTTTGCAGCGTAAGATTCGCCGCGAAAAACTAGCTAATCGTAGGGCTATTTCTGCAGCGCATGATAAAGCTGTTCATGATGTCGATGAGCTAACAGGATTAATACTTAACTAATATGACAGAAACTAATGTATATGGAGCTTTATTAACGGCAGCTGGAATTGCTGTTAAATCTACAGCGACTATGGCTAGTGGAGTAGAGGTGCTAAATATTGAAGCGAAGGATTTAACTACTGCCGCTGGCAAACTTAAAAAAGAAAAAGGCATGGTGCTGAATTTTATTACAGCTCTTGAAGTTAAATCAGGTTACCAAGCAGCTTACTATTTTAGTAATATTACTAACAATGCTGCTGTTGAGCTAAAAGTCACAGTAGCTAAGTCTGATCCAACTATTCCAAGCCTATGCGATCTTTTTGCTTCTGCTAACTGGCAAGAGCGTGAAGCCTACGACATGATAGGTCTCAATTTTGATGGGCATCCTAATTTGACACGTATACTGAACCCGGATAATTGGGATGGACATCCGTTGCGCAAGGACTATCTTGGTCCGGTTGATGCTTTGAATCAGCCTATTAACTATTAAAGTACTATCATATCTTGCAAGACTTTCTCGTCCTGCTTGATTTGGTTTTGTCTAAGTGTACCAATGTACTCTCCTAGACTACCTTGCAACCCTACTAAATATTTAAGTTGAGAATCACGCTGGCGAGCTAGATATAAATTCTCATTGATCGCCATTTGTTCAGCACCATAGTATTTTTTAGCCATACCATTACCTAGGAATGAGCCTACTGATCTACCGATGCCAAAACCAATCACTGAGCCTAAAGGACCACCCATAGCACCAGCAGCAATACCAATCATGCCGCCAACGCCTTGAGCTCTATATTTAATTTTGCTCATACGCACTTCAACATCACCGGTACGGCGAGTAAGGTTGTATATATCTTGGAAGTTCGCCGCCGCCATTTCTCTAGTGGCGTCATTCTGGAAACCTTGTTGTAGTACCCAATCTATATAGTTCGCTTCCGCTGGACTGTTTGCTTTTAGTGACATAGTTTAACCTTTAGTTGCTTTTGACAAGCTCGTTGTCTTTTTTGAAAGATTGAGTATCTTGTTTAGCTTGCTCATTCCAAAACTCTTGATTTACGCGAGATTCGCCCATAAGCGCGCGTACTGTAGCAAGTAGTTGGCGAGCCGCATCTTGGTCACCATGACCGAGAATAGCTAATTGTAATAATTGTTCAGCAAATGAGTTGTCTGCTTGTGACTGAGAAACTAGGGTATTAGCTTCTGCCATTTTCTCTGCTGGGTTAATGTAAGGTATGTATGAATAAACTGCCATAATATCTCCTCTGACAAAGTAGATATACTAGATTTAGGTTAAGGTAGAGTTAAGAGTAAAGTTTAAATTCAGGACGATTGCTATTGGCTTAGATCAAGGCATTTGTGAGCGAAGCGCCGGAGTTGACTTAAGCGTCAATGAGGACGCTGAGCGAACAAATAACGCAGAGATAAGACAATAGAGATCGTCCTGTTAATCTATCGCTGCGCCTTCAAGCTTAAGCCAATCTTCAAAAGCGATGATGTCAGGGATATAAAGAGTACCCTCATCATTATTAGCTAAAAATGACTTGACTCTAAGCCTATCAAAACTTTTAGCCACTTGTTTAGGGCTTACTTCAGCTAAACGTGCTAATTTGTGGATATTTAGTGTTGGAACTAATGTACCAATTTTAGTTACTTTGCCATCTCTTATCACATCAAGATATAGTGCGAAAGCGACTCTAGCTTCTTCGCTAAGTTCTACTCTCTCTTCAGAGCCTGGAACGGCATCAGCTTGTGCTTGTTGTATATCTTTGATTTCTTCTTGGTTAGGCATATCGGTATATCATGTTAGCATATCACCATCAGCTTAATACTGATCTGCTGCACCGAAATTCAAGCGGAAGAAGCTGCTATTGTTGGTTAAGGCTTCAATGAGTGGGAATCCTATATCTATTCTTAAGGCTCCGACTAATGGTAGATTCACCCTGAGCCCAAAGCCTACAGATGCTGCTCTGTTAAGCCTATCACTAACACGATTCAATCTAGAACTGCCACCAATAAGACCAGCATCGGCAAAGAAAGCAAAATCTACATTGTTTAAGAATTTATTTGATTTTATTACTGGTATCAAATTATATAAAGGACTGCGGATTTCAGCCGTACTTATCAATAATTTGGTACCGACGCCAAGATCACTAAGCTGCCTGTAACCTCTAACACCATTCATTCCACCAAGGCGATATTGAGTGAATTGAGGAATATCACCAAACAATTCATAACCACTGCGTGCATTAAAAACTAAAGTGCTATTCCAAGGTAATTTTGAGTAGCGAGTGATAGAACTATCAAGTTTGGTAAAACTATTAATATCACCAAAAGAAAGTCCAGGTTCGATACCGAACCGAGTTTTCCAACCATCGCGTGGTTTGCTGGGAGCATCTACATCGATGTGACTATAAGTGAATTTATTGGAGAGATATTGCCCGCTCACTAATTGTGCTTTACGTAGAGCTCTCGCCTCCTTGCGCGCAGCAGCTATGCTTCCACCTTCTTGCTCTTGAATGTTTTTGCTAATGATATCGATATAGCTTTTTTCATCAGTGTCTAAGTCAGCATCATCAACACTAATAAAGTTATAGGCAGCAGAATAACCTAGCCTGTTGTGCTCATCAAGTGCTTTACCAACGTTTATTCCAGCATTAAGGTTGAACTGATCGGATAAATCGATTAAATAATTAGGACCTTTGCTAAAGGTACTAAAGATACCGAAATTGTAATCACTGTTTCTAAAATAAGGCATATTGTAGCGAGCACTAATTTGAGTAAGATTGCCGCGTTTGAATAATTGACTGTTGCTAAGTACCGAGTTAGCTCCGTAACCTGAACCAAGCAAGCCGTTGATAGTTAAAGTTTCACCTTGTCCGCGAATATTACCCATCTGCAAATTAACATTGCCGAAAAGTCCAGCGTTGGAATTGATACCTCCACCTAAACCTATATTAGTGTTGCGCTTTTCTTGGACTTTAATTTCAAGTACGTAACCGTTGCCATCAGTAGTTGGTGTCACCATGCGACTTACATTAGAGTAATAGCCGGTACCTTGGATTTTCTTGAAATCTTTGGAGAAGTTTTTCTCGTTATATGGGCTATTCAGCTCTGTATTGGTAATTAAATGATCAAGATAGCCTTTTTTAGTTTTTTCATTGCCGCTGTATATGATTTCTTGGATTATGCCTTCGTCGAGATAGATTTTCAGTGTGCCATCACTATCTAGATCAATGTCTTTGACCCTTGCAACTATATAGCCTTGGCTTAGATACTGTGCTTCTAATAGTTGAATTTTTTGTCCAAGTAGATTGATGTTTTCTGGTTTACCGATTAAATCGCTAAAATTAGCATAGCTATCAAGCTCACCAATAGTCCTGGTCCCATAGATTTCTATGTCGGTGATAGGTGGATTTTCATTGACAACGAAATGTATATCGATGGTACCGTCGGGATTCTCTTCTGGTCTAGCTTCCAAGCCGGTTTTATCGAAATAACCTAGTTGGTAAATATTTTTTAGATCTTCGAGAATTAGATCCTTATTAAAGATGGTTGTTGGTTGTGACCTTACGACACTTAGGATTTCATCACTACTTAGATAACGGTTGCCTTCAATCACTACCTTATTTATCTTTTGTGGAGCAAAGATAGCTAGGGCTTTAAGCGGCACTAAGCTTAAGAGCAGGGGTAATATTGTTAATAGTCTTAGAATTAGGGGCAAAGGCAACTCTCATTATAAGGTAAAAAACCCCTCATTCCTAAGCTCAGATAGTGTAATATTAGATATACGAGTTATGGCTGATACTAAGCGCGTATACATATT
>CAZQXM010000002.1:9244-38435 GCA_964597205.1 uncultured Gammaproteobacteria bacterium | reverse complement strand
AAACTACTATAAAGATTGCGTTTGGTGAATGTTTGTGAGCGTTTTCTAGGCATGAACTAACAATCGCTGCGTTCTTGACGAGAAGGTCATCACGGCTCATACCTGGCTTGCGTGCAAGACCAGCAGTCATCAAGACTATATCTGAGTTCGCGCTAAGAGCGTAATCATCACCGCCAGTAATACTACGATCATGAAGTTCAACTGGACGCGCTTCCATTAGGTCTAGTGCTTTACCAGCAGCAATGCCACCAGCTACGTCGATTAAAACTACGTCAGCGAGATTTTTTTCTGAGATACGTTGAGCAGCTGTTGCTCCTACGTTACCTGCGCCGATTACTGTTACTTTTGCTCTTTTCATAAAATTTTTGGCTCCTTAATAAGCACTGTTAATATTATGCCCAAAAATTATTTGCTTGTTGTTGAGATGTTTACTTGTAAGATAATTGTAAAAGCTTTATGCTAAGATAAAACTAATGAATGAAAAATGGGACAAGCGAGCTATAGAGGTTTTGGGTACCGTTAATGGCAATGGTGAACTCTTAATTGACGTGCCATTACCTTTTAGTGCAAATAGTAGAGTAAAAGTATTAGTTGCAGTAGATGATGGTGATGATAACGATATAGATTTTTTGCGTGCGTTTGCTAGTGATCCTGGTAATAAGGATATTTTTGATGATTCAGAAGATATCTATACTTTGGAGGATGGTAAACCGTTCGAGGGTTGATTTAATTAAGAGGGGCAATAATGACAAGGGGCAAGATAGTATTAGTATCATTTCCGTATGATGATTTTTATAGATCCAAAGTTAGACCAGCATTGTGTTTGACCGATCCAATAGGACCTTATGAATTAATAGTTGTAGCATTTATTACAAGTAAGATGAAGGCACAGATTTTAGAAAGTGATTTGCCACTCAGTGGTTATGGCTTGGATAGGTCTTCTAGAATACAGTTACATAGATTGATGACAGTCTCGACAGCAAGAATTCATAGAGAAGTTGGCTTCTTGTCGCCAGAATTGATGTCTAGCGCTAGAGTTAAGTTAGAATGTCTTTTTCATTAGATTATTTAGGTATTAGCTCATCAAAGATTCTGCAGAATCTTAGCTCAGAAGATTTGTATCGCGAGTCGAGAGCGCGCGGCGAAACAGCAGTGACTAATCAAGATGTTCTAGTGGCAGATACACGCCCGCACACAGGTAGAGCCGTGAATGATAGGTTCGTAGTGCGCAGTGCGGCAACTGAAAAACTTATTGATTGGGGTGAAGTCAATAAGCCGATCTCAGAAGAGAGTTATAAAGCTATTCGCGAGCAGTATATTAAGTACGCTAGCGATCGCGAACTTTTCGTGCAGGATTTGGTAGCGGGAGCGGATCCAACTAGCAGTATTAATGTTAGGGTTGTCACTGAGCTTGCTTGGCATTCGCTATTTATGCGCAATATGCTTGAGCCGCTGAAACTTAGACCAGAAGCGGAGCAGAAGGCATATAAGCCTGACTATCATGTGATAGATATACCTAGTTTTAAGGTTGATGATTATAAACGTTATGGTCTTAATTCCCAGACTTTTATTTTGGTGAATTTCGCTGAGCGCGAAGTGATTATCGCTGGTTCTAAATATGGCGGTGAGATGAAGAAGTCAGTCTTCGGTATTTTGAATTATTTGCTGCCGCAGCAAGGCGTGATGTCTATGCACTCATCAGCTAATGTTAGTGCTGATGGTAATGTTGCGATATTCTTCGGGTTATCGGGTACTGGCAAAACCACTTTATCTACTGAGCCCGGGCGCTATCTTATCGGTGATGATGAGCATGGATGGAACGATACTGGGGTGTTTAATTTTGAGCATGGCTGCTACGCCAAAACCCTAGGACTTAGTCTAGAAACGGAGCCTGAGATCTATGCTACTACTCGTCATCATGGCTCAACCTTAGAGAATGTAGTAATGAAGAATGGCGAACTAGATTATAACGATATTACTATGACTGAGAATGGAAGGGTTTCCTACCCTCTAAGTTATATTCCTCTCTCGCTAACTGGTGAAGCTCTTAAGCAACTAGATCCTAGTATTTTTCAAGATAGATTCGTGCGCAAACATCCGCGCAATATTATTATGCTAACTTGTGATGCTTTCGGCGTTTTGCCGGCGGTGTCGCGTCTCTCGCCTGCTGATGCTAAGAGAGAGTTCCTTACTGGTTACACTGCGAAAGTCGCTGGTACTGAGCAGGGGATTAAAGAACCGAAAGCTACTTTTAGTCATTGTTTTGGGGCACCCTTTATGCCTTTGCATCCTACTGTTTATGGGGATTTGCTGGCTGCCAAGATCGCTAAGCATGATGTGGATTGTTGGCTGCTGAACACTGGTTGGGCTGGCGGTGAGTACGGTAAGGGTAAGCGAATGTCGCTTAAACTTACTCGCTCAATTATTGCGCGCATTCATGATGGCAGTCTGGCGAAGGAAAAAACTCGCAAGCATACTATGTTTTGTCTTGATGTGCCTGAGTCGATAGCGATGCCGGAAGATGCGTGGGCAGATAAGGTTGAGTATCAGAAAGTGGCAATGAATTTAAGAGACTTGTTTGAAAGTACCCAACACAAGATTAGTCAGTACTGCAGGCTTTAGACTCGGGATAACAATAATTCTCTATATCACTAACCAGCTTGCCAAGCTCACTACGATCTAGAGCCGAGACGAAAACTGGCTTGAAATCACCATATTGTGCTCGCAGCTGGGCGATATAAGCTTCAACCGCAAAGCTTGGGGATCCTTTCGCTTCGCTCAGGATGACGCTGCGCGTCACTTCGCCTTCGGCTCGCAATGACAAGTCTGTTTTATTTTCGCAGTGACTAGACTTAGCTAAGAGGTCGATTTTGTTAAACACATAAATCTTTGGTTTATCACCAGCGCCTAAGCTTGCTAGTATCTCTTCAACTACTGAGATCTTCTTAAAAATATTTTTATCACTACTATCGATCACGTGCAGAAGTAAATCCGCCTCTACGATCTCAGCGAGCGTAGATTTGAAAGCCTCAATTAGATCAGGCGGCAAGTCCTGAATAAATCCAATGGTGTCAGCGATCATAACTTTTTTGCGTATATTGTGCAGGAATAATTCACCAACTTTAGAATCGAGAGTGGCGAAGAGCTCGTCAGCGATATAGACTTCTTGTTTTTTAGTTAGGGCTTTAATTAGAGTGCTTTTGCCAGCGTTAGTGTAACCCACTAGAGCAATGGTTTTGAGTGATTTGTTGCGGCGAGATTCGCGGTGACGTTGCTGTACTTTGCTATAGAACTTAAGTTTCTCTTCAACAGCCCTACTGCGACTTTGCAAGTGGCGTTTCATGATCTGAGTATTGGTTTCACCAACACCGATAGTACCAATGCCACCAGCTTGCTTGGTAAGTTCCATACCCATACCAAATATTCTTGGTCCCATATGCTTGATGCTTGCCATTTCTATCTGGAGCTTAGCTTCAGCAGTAGTGGCGTGCTTATCGAAGATTTTAAGAATAAGGTCAATGCGATCCCAGACTTGTATTTTGCGCGGCACTTCGAAGCGCACATCAGCTTCTTTGCGTTTTTCTGTTTGAAATTCTACGCAAAGCTCTTCTAGGTTATAGATTTGCCTAGGTTTCATGATGTTATTTACGATAATCACGTCAAGGTTCTTAAGGCTGCCATCACTCTCAGCGAGCTCCTCTAGGAGCTCTGTGACTTTGCCGCCACCGACGAAGGTTTTATAGTTAGGGATACTGCGTTTCTGTACGGTCTTAAGAGTAACTAGTCCGCCGTAGGTTTTAACTAGACTTTCTAGCTCAAGTAATCTCAGCTCAGATTCTTCCTTGGAAGTATCTGGTGAAATTATGTCAATTAATATAGCTTTTTCACGCATCGTTTTTTTTGTTATTGCACCGTGATGGATATGTGGATCCTTCGCTGCGCTCAGGATGACATTGTGATGACATTAATTCACGCTCGATTTAATACGACTACTAATCTCTAGTATGCGCTTAGCTACTGCTTCAAGTTTGGAGCTACTAAGTCCGCAAGTAGGGATACGTAGATATTTAGAAGATATAAGCGGCACATAGAAATGCTCCTCTAAGCAGCTATCGAATAATTTACGCGCAAATTGCCTATCTTCTATGCGCAGAGATACGAAGAAACCTCCATCAGGTCTAATAATCTCAAGACCATTAGCTATAGGCATAATAGGCGCATCAGCACCCGCTCCTAGAGCTTGCATAAATACTTGAGAACGCTCGACTATTAGGTCACTAACTTGTTTTTGGAACTCGTGGACATTTGCTAGTTTACTCATGTCTTTAAGTACTCTAAGTGCGATCTCTTGACCGGTGCGCGAAGCATTACTAAAAGTACCTCTAATAACTCCGCCAACAGTGTCGCGCCATAAATTAGCATGATCGATATTAGCTGTAAGTAGGGTAGCGACACCGACGCGGGCACCATACATAGCAAAACTCTTAGAGACAGTGCCAGCAATTACTATATTAAATTTGTCTTTGTTGGTCTCAGGTCCATTTACTGCAAGTAAAAACTTAGGCAAGAAGCTAAGCCTAGAGTAATCTTTACCACCTGGCCCGTAATCTAGATAGGCAGTATCGATAATCATTATGATTTCGCGCTCAGGTAGTCCGCGCTCAATATCAGTAAGACGTTGACGGTAGATAGCTTGCGCCATTTGCTCCCAAGCAGCCTCACCGTAGTTCTTACCCAATGGGTTATCGAAAGGTGTGTTGAGTAATAGAACTATCTTAGAATGAGGGTATTTCTCGCAGCTAAATCCTAGAGTGTCTTTAAATGATTGGATATTAAAATTCGCATCCTTATCTAAGATCTCAAAATTAACTATGGCTTTACGCTCAGTGCCAAGGGCGACACTGTCGTAACCAGCCCAATGTGGGTTGTGAGAAATAATCACATCTTCTTTATTGCAGAGAGCAGAAAGAGCAATGCTGATAGCATTGGTGCCGCCCGCTGTAACTATTTCAGCTTTATGAATATGCTTAGATTCTAATATTGATAAAGTCTTTTTACCTAGTATTTCTTCAGAAAGCAGTGCCCCCAATTCTGGAATCCCAGGTGTTGGGCAATAAGTCATATCGAGACCATTAAGAGAGATTTCACGTGCAGCTTCATTCACTGCTTCAGGTACTAGTAGTTTGCCATCGTCAGCATGAGCGGCGCCAACTATTGCTAGTAGCTTAGTTGGGTCCTTATCGTTGCTAGCCTCTTGAATCAAGCCGACGATCGGATCTTTGGATATACGTGCTTCTGTACTGTAAAAAACCATGAAACCCTGATATTATAGCAGTTTGAAGCCTATGCAAACTTCTCGCTTTGGACGCCCTCATTTATTTTTTTACTGGGTAACCAGGACCTTTTTCTTATATCCATATTACAAATTATTTTTTAAGCTTGAGATTGAAGGCATGGCTCAGGTCGATTGGTCTAAAAACTACGTTATAGTCTCTAATCACCGCTCCATGCAGGATCCACCACTTTTAGCCCATGCTTCTAAATCGGCAGTAGCTTTTCTTGCTAAGAAAGAATTATTTAAGAATCCAATTTTTGCCAAATTAATTAGTATTCTTGGGGCGATAGTTCTTGATAGAGAAAAACCTGATGCTTCTACTATGAAATTGGCTCGTGAGGCTTTGCGTACTTGGGGTTGGAACTTAGGAATATTTATTGAAGGCACACGCTCAACTGCAGATACTCTTGGAGAGCCGCATATTGGACCGATCTTCGTGGCGCGTATGTCTAAAGTAGCATTATTACCGGTTGGTATTAGTTATAAATCTAAAAGACATATTGTAATTAAGTTTGGTCAGCCTTATGAAATAGATAAGGAGCGTGGTTTAGAAGAACAAGCTTGGACTTGTCTTGAGAAAATTTCTAAACTTTGTGATTATAAGATGCCTAATCGCTAGTCAGCAGCATCAAAGCGACGGCTAACCAAATCCCAATCTATGATGCGCATAAATATTTCTAGATATTTATCCTTGCCAGCAGTACTAACGCCGAAATCTTTATCATAAGCATGCTCATAGACATCAAGCGCTAATATCGGCACCACGAAGTTAGGGAAATTATCGCTGTGGGTGTTCAAGCCGTAGTTAATTAATTTGCCATTGAGCAAATTGACGCAAGTTAGTGACCAGCCTTTAACTTGGCGAGCGATATTACTTAGGTTCTTGATGTAGTTATCGAAACTACCGAAATCTCTTTCTATGGCTTTAGTTAGAGCTTTTGAGCGCTTGCCATTATCACCGTTCATATTAGAGAAATAAATATCGTGCAAAGCCATACCATTAAGTGAGAAAGCTAGATTCTTAAGATGGTTAGCATCTAATTCGCCAACAGTGTAAGTAGCGAAATATTTCTCAGCGGCGTTTACTTTATCAACGTAACCCTTGTATAGTCCAAGGTGGTTTTCTAGTATCGCTTTACTAAGACCTAATTTAGAATCTTTAGTTAGGTGACTGAAATCTTTAAGAATGTAAGCACCATTCTTATAACTAGGATAGAGACCTTCATCATCATCAGCTTTTGCTGGTAAGGTTTGTGCTAGTGTCGCTAGTCCAAGTGCGGCTCCGCCGAGTAGGAAGTTACGTCTATTTAGTTGTTGTTCTTGCATAAGAATTATTTTAGCGAATTCTTAGTTGAATTGCTTGATTATTAGGAATGTGAAGTTGAGATTGTGCACTCATGTGGAAAGCGCATAATCGTGACGTCGGTCACGATTATGCTATTTAAACACTAATGCTACTGCTCCAATTATTAGGGCGAATGCCACAGCATGGTTCCAACCTAAATTCTCACCGAGATAAAAACGAGCGAAAATTACAAATACAATTATCGTTAAAATTTCTTGAATGATTTTTAATTGAAAAGCACTCAGCACCGAAGAGCCAATGCGATTAGCTGGAACCTGTAAACAATATTCAAAGAAAGCGATCAGCCAACTAATAACTATGACTTGCCAGAGTGGCAGAAATTTATATTTCAAATGACCATACCAGGCGAAGGTCATAAAGATGTTAGAGAGTAGCAGTAAACCAATGGTGCTGAAGGTTTGCATAACTATTGAGGAGTGGAGAACCATGCCACGATGGTTCCACTCAAAACTTTTTCCGTGCCACTTTCTTTCTTGCTTAGATGTCTATCACTAGCGCGAGCGAGACTTTGTATTTGTCTTAGGTCATAGACATCACGTTCAAGATCAGTGCTGGCACCATGTTGGTATTGGGTCATAAAATGGTTACAGCTTTTGATTGAGATGCCATTGTCAGTGGAAAGCCCGAAGCCTCTACACAAGAGTGGTCTAGCAGCGTAGCAGCTACAACGCCCGTCAGCACTCAGAAAAGGACAAGAATATTTAAAATCATGTGGATTCTCTATGCCGCGAAGATTATTCTCAGGCAAGTTCTTGTCAAGCACGCTTAGGCGTGAACCATATTGTTCTTCGTACTCAGACTGAATCTCTGAGCAACGCTTCTCTAATTCAGCTATAGGATAGTTATTCGCGCGCATCCAATTACGCAAATAAATAAACTCGGTGTAAGACATCACTGGAAAAGTATGAGTGCAACAATCAGTGCAAGAAAAATATTCGCAAGTACTATTCTCAAGTCCAGCTTCTTTCATTACGCTTGCTTGTATTTCATCACACTCAGCGAGTAATTCTCCCCAATGTGGCAGAACTTGAGCTGCTGGGAAACCTGCATTGTTGGCGTGACTGACTAAATGAGCACGCTTCTCAGTGTCAGGTTTAAAATATTTATGATAAAGATAGCTATAACGTTCAGCACCGATTAGATCGCCCTGGAAGCGTTTGTAAATTGCTAGTAAGCGCAGAGCTTCTAGATTTAAGTTAGCCTCATCCGTTTCAGCATAAGGACTCAATATCTCCCAAACCTCAGAATATTTATTAGCAACTTGGTTGCGTAGTATGAATTCAGCGTAACGTAAAGAAATACCTTTAAGATGTTCTTCCAAGACGCTAAGTTTCAGACTGCGAAACCCTGAATTAAAATCAGTATGTAAATAAATAGCTGAATAAAGTTTAATTAACTGTCTTGATAAGTATTCAATAGACCTAGCTGGTACTGCGTTCTTATCTGCGGCAAGAGGAAATAAATCGCGTAAAGTTATAGGCTCTCCTAGTATTAACAGATTCAATATTTTCAAAGCTTTGATCTCGCCAAGAGCAATTAAACTCGGATCACTAATTAATAGATCTTTAAGTTCACGGTGCTTAGAAGTCAAAAACAAATGCAAGAAGGGAGCGACTTTGATGCGAGTAGCAAGTTGCTCAGCGGCAGTAGCTGAATCTAGCTCTTGGACGTAACTAAGTTCCTGACTGAATTTGCTGCGTTTAAATTCATTTAATCCTGAGCTGGCAGCTTTGATTAATTCGAGACTTGGGATTAAATTTTCACTGACCATCAAAAATAAAACTTAATTTTAACAGCATTGGCCGTGGCCACGGCCTTGGCCCCAGCTCTTAAATTCGCTAGAATGATAGTGATGGTAGTTCAATGTAGTATTTGTGGAGTCAAAATAACCCCGAAAAATAAGGTTTCATATAGACCTAATTCTTGTCATGACTGTGAACTTGAGCGCAAACGCCTCTACTCTGCACGCCGCCGCGAGACCGCTGCACGCCGTAATAGCGCAAGAGCTAAAACTTCTACTAAATCTACTAAAACTGTTAAAGCTAAAAAAGCTAAACCTATAAAAGTTGCAGCTAAGAAACCGGTTAAAAATAAAGCACAACTATCTAAAGAAAGAGAGCGCTTACTTAAGCAACGCGAGCAAGAGAGATTGAAGCGTGAGCGTGAACGTGAAAAATTACAGTTGCAACGTGAACGCGAAAGAGATAAGTTAGCTAAACAGCGTGAGAAAGAGCGTATTGCACGCGAGCGTGACCGTGACCGTTTAATTAAACAGCGCGAGAAAGAGCGTCTGCAGAAGCTTAAAGAGCGTGATCGTCTTATTGCCCAGCGCGAGAAAGAGCGTGAACGTAAACAAATAGAAAAAGAAAAAGAGCGTTTAGCTAAATTAAAAGCACGTGACTCTGTTAAGCAGGAGCGTGAGTTGGAGCGTGAACGTAAGCGTCAAGAACGCGAGAATGAGCGTTTAGCTAAAAAAGAAGAACGCGAGAAACTCAAGCTTGATAAAGAACGCGAGAAACAAGCGCGTGAAGATGCCAAGCAAAAAGCTAAAGAAGAGAAAGCGCGTAAGGCTCGTGAAAAACAACTGCTAGATATGAATATTATTTCGCAGGTGCCAGATTATGTTCTGGATTCTGGTTCTGTGACTGTGCGTAAACGTAAACTCACTGATAAGCGTAAAATTAAGCAACAGTTCTTTGTTTCTGCTGCTGATAAGCCAGCTTTAGCAGAGGAAGTTGATCCTACTAAGCTTACAGCTTTTAATCCTTATCATGATCCTGGTGAGGTCTTGCGTGCACCTTCAGCTACTCCTTGGGATGGAACTAACTTCAAAGTAGTATCTGGTACTTTCGTTGAGCATAATGATAAAGATGCTAATGAAAGTCGTGGACCATCTGAAGAAGAAGTTAGAAATATCATTGAGCGTATAAGAATTGAACATAAGACGCGTAAAACTTAATTCTTAAGCTAGCGTATCTTTCTAATTGCATATAAAGTATGTGTATCGTGGAATACTAGGAACATACCCTGTTATTTCCCGTCCGCATTAAAGGGTTAAACTATGCTCAAACGCGTATATATATTATTATTAGTAATTTTGCTGAACTTCAGTAGCAGTGCTGCTACTTTTGCTTTGCAACCGGGTTCACTCTCTAATAAAAAATCTTTAAATTTAATAGCTGCCGCAGATACAGGAAGCGATGACTCTGCTTGGGATGATGAAGCAGGCAGTGAAGATGATGGTTGGGCAGAAGATGAGAACTGGGACGATGAGTCAACTTGGGAAGAAGAAGATGAAGAAGAAGTTCCAATAAAACCTGCTGTAACGATACCAGCTGCTGCTACGCCAGTACTAGCACCAAAAGCTACTACTGTAATAACAACTACACCTACTGCAGCAAAAACTGAACCGGCTGTATCAGTCTCAGGGCCTGGATTTAAAGCGTCAAGTAGTCCAGCTCCACATTCTGCTTTAATACCGACTGATACCAGTACAACACCTAGTTCTCTAGTGGTTCCTATTACTGAGACTAGTCCATTAAAGACCGAAGAAGTTATCAGTGATCTCAAAACAGCTGAGCCTGCTTTAGTTGAAGAAGAATTAGCTACGTCTGATCTGGTTAATGAGAAAGCTAAGCATAGTCCAGCTGAAATGAAAAACCTATTTAAGGTTTATGGCAATATGCTGCAAGGTTTAGACCCTAAAAATCCAAGTGATTTAAATGAAATTGAAAAATTAATCGAGATAGTCGGTATACCAACACCTGGCAAACCTAAAAAAGAAGTAACTTTACCTGGACCTAAACCTGGCATGGAACCTAGTCCGTTAGATCCGTTGGTAAATTTCTCAGCGCGTAATATTCCTATTCGTGATGCGTTTGCTACGCTCGCTCGCGTTTCTGGTAAGAGCATCACCGTGTCAGGGTTAATTTCTGATCGCGATACTATCTCTGTGATCGAAGTTAATAATCAACCTTATACTAAAGCTTTTCTTAGTTTGGTAGAAGCTTCTGAAGTGGACTTCGCTGTACATGGTGATAACTACACTATCTTAAAGCGTCGTGGAGGACAGACTAATAAAACTACTGCATCTTTTGGTGCAACTGAAGTAGATACTACTATTCCTATAGAGGATAGAATCTCTGATCTTTCTTATGATGATGAGAGTCTTGGCGCTGTCATTAAAGATATTGGTGAAAAGTACGGTATCGATGTAGTGATGACTGCTGTGCCGACTGATAAAGTTACTATGAAAGTTCGTGGTGTTAGTGCTGAAGAGGCTCTAGAGCTGGCTTTCGCTGGAAGTCAATTCCAATACACCCGCAAGGATGATGCGTTTATAGTTTATAGCAAAGCTAATAAAAATTTCTCATTGGGTCGCAAGAACGTGTTTTTCCCATTAAAATACATCGCTTCAAAAGACATTGGTGGCTTACTACCAACTGAGCTTAAAGCGAACGTGAAAGTTAGTGACAATCAAAACGCAATTATTGTTGAAGGTACTAAAGATGAGTTAACTCAGATTTATGAGTTCTTGCGTACTATTGATAAACCGATTCCGCAAGTTGAGCTGGATGTAAAACTTGTTGAAGTATCTAAGAATTGGGGTAGAGCACACAATATACTCCAGGATAAATTACAAATCGGCCGTATAGGTTCTTACAAATCTTTAGCCCCTGACATCACTGGTCTGGCTAATGGTGCTTTGCAGTTAGTCGGTTTTAATACTAAACTTGGTAAAAACGATGTAAGCGTTCTGAGTAATAGACCTACATATAGTGAACAGAATAATATTGCACAAATCAAAGTTAGCCAAAGACTTCTAGTAACTAGCGGTAAGAGTGCGAAGATCAATTTCGATAAAGAAGTTAACGTAGTTCTTAACTCTGCTGATCCTACTACTGGTACTGGCGTAGGTGTTGTTCAGTCTGCAAGAATTCAGCGTATAACTGCTGGTAACTCTATGGACATCACGCCAACGGTGGGTGCTGGCGGTATGGTGACTGTGAAAATAGAAGTCGAAGTCTCAGCTAATGGTGAAGTTGATAAGAAAACCGGCGTTCCTACTAGTACCACTCGTCGTCGTATCTCTTCAGAAGTACAAATTATTAATCACGAGACTATCTCTATCGGTGGTATCTTCGATGATCGTAAGAGTTCACTCTCTGATAATCAAATACCAGTGCTTGGTAAGTTGCCTATCATAGGTAATCTATTCTCGAATAGATCTAAGAGTAAAGATCAAACAGAGTTGTTAGTGCTTATAACTCCGCATTTAAGAGGTGTTGACGGAGATAGCGGAGGCGAGATTGAGTACGCATATCTTTCTGGAAATTAATTTATGAAACAGTATCTAGTTATTATCGCAATGATTATCTCCTGCAGCTTGACGCCATCGATGGCGAAAGGTACTTTTATGGAGAAATTGGCTAGGCTTAACCCCATGATGATAGATGAGGTTAATATCTCTGACGATGTGCCAGTTGAGATTATTTATGATAACCAGTCTCCTATTAGGCTTAGTTCAGCTGATGTTAAAGACAAAGGCACTAGTTTACTTAAAATGAAAGGTCTTGAACAAGCATTCACAAGTAAGGTTTTTAATAATAGTGGTCATACTGTAATGGCTTATCAATTAGTTTGGGAGCGTCATTTGCCGTTTGAAGAATACGCAAAGCAAGACATTAGAATCAATAATATTAATTCTGTTAGGCCAGGAGCCGAAGATACTCTAGAATTCCGTAAACCTATACACTATCGTAAAGATGCTTTTTATAAGGTTTTCGTAGCGAAGGTGCTGCTAGATGATGGTACGGTATGGAAGTCTGATCGTGATTTCGATGTCGGTGGTTATTGGGCTGATATTAAAAAAGAGATCGAAGCTATCGATGAAAATGATAAGTCTGCTAGTAAAGCAACGCGCATTCAAGAGATTTTAGAGCAAAACTCTAGTTCAGCGAAGTAGAATATAACTGTGGCCGAAGAAGAAATTATTGATGCCGAGTCTGGCACCCTTAATAAGCAAACTACTCCTATAGACCATTTGAGACATCTAATTAAGATTGGTTGGGAGCCTGAGCGACCATTGATACGTAATTTTGTAGAGAAGTATGGGTTGCAAGATGAGTTGAAGGAAATTATGAGAGAGAAGTTGCAATGAAGGATTGTGCACTCGCGTTGAAAGTGCAGAAACATGACATTGGTCATGTTTCTGCTATCAATAAAGAATTAGCCGAATATTTCATCACATCTCTGCGCGAGCGTGGCGATAAGTCTGAGGGGACTATTAATAATATTATTCGTGATTTGGATAAGTTGTTATCCTTCTGTGAGGCTGAATATGACTCTAAGATAGATGCTGACTCGATTAAAGCGTTCATTGAAGAGCTTCGGATTAATTATAAAGAGTCGAGCTATGTTTCTAAACTCAGTAGCATTAGGCAATTCGTGAATTGGCTGAATCTTGCTGATAATCCTTTCTGGGATTTGCGCGTAGCACTTAGCAATGATGATTTTAGCTATTACAGTCGTGATGATATTTTCGTGCATAGTATGGGTTGCGTGCGCGAGCCTTATAGCCGTCAGTTGAATAAATTAGTTTTGGGTTTTGTTTATGAGTTCTATCTCACGCTGCCAGAACTTAGTGAATTGCGTTTGTCGGATTATAATCTGGCTGCCGGTTCTTTGTCTCTGCGAGGCAAAGAGATAGAGACCAGTGCCAGTCTGCGAGCTGATATTAAAGAATATCTCAAGACAGCTAGGCTTAAATATCTAATCGGAGATTTAGCTATCGATGATCATCTGTTGGTTAATGAGCGTAGTCTTAAATTCTCAGTGCAGGATCTGCGTGCGCGCTTAGCTGAGATGGAATTAAGACCAGTTTATATTAGGCGTAGCCGGGTTATACATTTACTAGAATCTGGACTTAGTACTGAAGATATAGAGACTAAGCTAGCGATTAAGCTAGGGCAGGTCTATGAAGATTATGAGCAGGAGCCAGATTACAGGCTGCTCAAGGCTTATAATCAGTTTCATCCGAGGGCGGATGCTTAAGTAGCGACAATTATCTAATTAAGCTATACTTATTAGGGTATGATTTGCCCACTACCAGTAGTATCAGGAAGATCTAGTCCTGGCCAACGACCAGTAGTAGGTCCTAGCGGGTCTCGAGAAATCAGCCCTTCAATGTCAAGACTTCATAGTTCATCAGGCATTTCTACTAACATAGATAATTTACCAGAGTTAAAACTTAATCCAGCTAAAGCTTTTATTGCTGAACCTTTTTGGACTAGTTTAGAAATTCCAGAAACTCTGCAACTTAAAGATCCAAAAATTATGATACTGAGTCCAGTACTTGGTCCTATTGATCTTCAAGGAACTGGATTAGTCGAAATGCAATATAGTGCAAGACTCGAAGCTAAAGCTGGTGCCGCTAAAAGTCTTTATTCACCTAGAATATCTTTTAGGGATCAAGTTGCTGATGCTAAATTTATTGCTCGGAGTGGAACTATTAAGTCCATAACTGGAATTGACATTAGGTCTTTAAAACCAATAACCGCAAATCTTGATATTCAAGGACAAAATATTCCAACAACAGGTAAATTCCCAATCATAATTACTGAGGCTGGTAAAGCTGTAGCTCGTTCATCAATTGAGTTTGGGCTGAGGGAACTTGAGCCGCAAGAACAAAGTTTTATGCGACAGCTTGATGAAAGCTTTAAACAAGGAAAATCATTTATTGCATCATATCCAGTCGGATCTTCGACACCTACTATCAAACTTGCATATAACAAAGCTACTAAAATGGGGCAGTTAAAAGCTGGTCTAAAAGAATTATGGAATAAAATTACTGGGAAAAAAGTTAACCCGTTTGGAGCTTTGTTGCAGGACGATGGTAAGACTCCCGAACAGCGCCGGCAAGAGACTAACGAGTCAACTGACTATCTTAATATTGAGATTCTTGATGTCCAAGGTCAGATGAAAACTCGTTTTAATGCTTGGAATCATTATCTAGGCAAGCCAGGTAGATGGGGAGCAGGGATGGTAGTGCGAAGCGGAGAGGATAAAGCTGATAGTGGTTCTATAGGTGGTGGATCTGGACCAATATTTAACTCAGCTCAGGAGTTTGCAACTTTCGCTTTAAATAATTTTGCTTTTCCTAGCCAAGAAGGATTTGCTCCGCAATTTTTTGAAGCTAAAAAACCGAATCCTTCATCACTTTCATAGAGTCTAGAAACTTGAATAATAGGATATTCATTGCTTTATAGTCATGTGCTCTTAGCTGCTCAGCGCTTTCAATGTAGGGAAGAGACTTATAGTTCTCTAATTCATGAGCGCAATTCTGGATCATGCCATCAATAGCATCAGGAGTAAATTCAAAATGGCATTGGAAACCATAAATCTTGTCAGTGTATCTGATGATTTGGCGCGGGCAGCCTTTGCTCGTTGCTAGGATCTTAGATTCTTTTGTAAGTCCTGGCATATCTCCATGCCAGTGACCGACCATAAATTTTTCTGGGAAGCTACCAATGATCGGATCGAGTTTGCCATCTTCAGTAAGAGTCAATTCAAAAACACCAATTTCTCGATGAGGACTATGATCGTATTTAGCTCCTAGTGCTTCACCTATAAGTTGAGCTCCTAAACAAACCCCGAGTAGAAATTTGTTTTGCTCAATGGCTTTGCGTATAAACGCAATTTCTTTCTTGGCGTCGAAGTGCGGGCATTCAGTTAATGTAGTATCTGGTGACTGCGGTCCGCCCATAACGATTAGAAAATCAATATTCTGTATGTCTTCTGGGAAGCTTTCACCTTGATATAGGTGAGTATAAGTTGTAGTGCAATTGTTGAGCTCTAACCATTCTACGATGGCTCCAGGAGCCTCGAAGCTTTCGTGCATGATAATGTGGGCTTTCATTGGTTGTGATTGTATCAAAATATAGGGCTAACCCTGATCTTGGTATAGGATTGATATAGCTATGGCTTCTAAGAAAAAACCGCCTAACACGCATAGTCTGGAACTAAGGTTCAAAACTTGGGCTGATGAATTTTTGCATAGTCCAGTTGGCTTCGATGGTAGGACGCCTGAGGATATTATTCGCCTTGATGTAAATGAGTCAAAGCAAATCTTCAAGAAGGAACTAGCAAAAAGGAAAGCTAGTGATGAGATGAAAACTTTTAGCACTAAGGATGGGCTTGAACTGCGCTATTGGTTTGTTAGTAATTCTAATAAACAGCTGAAGATTTTAGTTCATGGCTCAGGCTCGAATTTCGCTAAAGCTGATCGGGCAGTAAAGCTTCTGGATAGAGGCTTTGACGTTGCGATGATTAGCTATAGAGGACACTCTGGTAATCCAGGTAAAGCAGAGCAGAGAACTATTGTTAGAGATGTTTTTGAGACTATCAAAGATATTGTGAATCAGGGCTATGGGGCTAGCGATATTTATTTAGAAGGCAGTTCGTTAGGGACTTCTGCGCTGGCGCATGCGATGAATAGGTTCTATCAAGATTTTGGTTTTGAGCAGCAATTTGCAAGTTTGATTTTAAAAGCAGCACCTTTGAATTTAACTAACCGTAGTGAAGATACCCTTGCCAGCATGAAGCAGTTTGGTATTGATTTTGATGACGCAGAGCCTTATTTGAAAAAGCTTTGGAATCAAGTAGAACCGTATTCTAGGATAAGGGCTCGCGAGATTAAGATTGTGCATGGTACTAAAGATGACATAGTACCGGTAGAACACGCGAGCCTAATCAAGGTTCTGCTTGAGAAGAATAACCAGAATGTCTCGCTAGAGATTATTGAAGGTGAGGGACACCGTCTGGATTTGAGTGAGTATGGGATTTATTGATGGAAAGGTGGTTTTTGGTTGTCTATTTCCAAGGCTTCTCTTTGGTAATAGTCCCGTCAGCAAGCTCATAATGGATCTCACCATTTTGCATAAAGGCTGAGGGTATTCCTAGTTTTTTATTCTTTTCACGCTCAGCTCTAGCAGCTTGGATGGCAATCTTATTGTTGAAAGCATCCTTTTGATAAGATTCAATATCATCAAATTTTTCTACAATTGTAATGCCATCTAATAAGTCTTTATTCTCCATCGCTTTTCTCCTTAATTTCTGTTAGGAATTGACCAAAAAGTTCTTGATCAAAGATTTCAATATATTTTGAATTTTTTCCGCGAGCAATTCTAGTATATTCATAGTTCTCATGGTTATATACAATAGAATAATAATCAGCAAGAGACTTATATTTATTCCAGAAATTTTTTAACCCTCGTTTGTATCGTCTATAAACATCGACTGTTGGAACATTGTGTCCACCTTGTAAGACCCTAGATTTAATTCTTTCAACACATAATTCTTCAGAGCCAAGGAAAATGAAAATCAAGTTAATCTCATAGTCAGCTTGTTTTAGTTCTTTGATATGTTCTTCTAAAGAAGATCCGGACAGAGTTGATTCAAGGACAAAGCTTTTACCTTCTAGGATAAGTTCATCGATTCGTTTAATTAGTGTTTTGCCAGCAGCAATCCTGGCTTGCTCTGGGTTAGCTGGGCTTAAAGCTTTGGCGATTTCATCAGCATTAAGAAATTCATATTGGGTTGCATCTAAATACTTATGAGCAAAAGTTGTTTTACCTGAACCATTAGCTCCAGCAATAATAACAACTTCTTTTTTGTGATTAGGTTGATTCACATTTTATTTAATGGGGCAGATGATGGGACTCGAACCCACGAATGCCGGAACCACAATCCGGAGCCTTAACCACTTGGCCACACCTGCCATCATAGAGCAAAATTTTATCATACACTAGCGTATCTCAAACGCCTAGCTTCTTTGAAGAGCACCTCAAGATCATAAGGCTTAGGCAGATAGATATCAGCGCCCGCGGAGAGGAAATTGTTATAACCAGGGATATCAGTAGCTACGAGGATCTTAAGTCCGAATTCTTCTTTGTATTTATTTAAGCTTGTGCAAAGTGACTGGAACTTCTCAATACCTAGTTTCTTAGCCTCTAATATAAGGATAATTGGTTTGAAAGCCTCTACTTCTTGGATCAACGATTCTAGACCCTCAGAAACCCTGGCTTCGAAACCTTCAAGCACAAAAGTCTCAGCCACTAGATCAGCAAAATCTAAATCATCTTCGAGTATAAGTATTTTTTTGTTCTTCGAGGTGCGTAGTTTCTTATTCTGGATAGCTTGTTCAATAATATCGGAGCTAGATACATAGCTGCGATCTTGGCTGCCACAAGAACCTATATTCGGGCGCAATAGAGTCTCACGGCGGCGGATACGATGCGGTCCAGCAGCGACTATGTAACCATTACTATAGTCTGTATCTTTATAGATGCGAGAAAGTATCTCAGGGAAATTATCCTCAATAGCTTTAAGTAGAGGGTTAAGAGCAACCGAATCACATGCGATCAAAAAATTATCCCGGCCAAGGTGCCCCAGGTAAGTCTCGCCGCTAGGAACCTCTCTGCATGAGCGTTTGAGCAAGCCAGCGACTTCTTTGATTACATGGTCGCCTTTGCTAATACCATAGGTAGCGTTGTAGCTTTTGAAGCCGAGAGTATCTAAATGCAACACTGACCAGCTGGTCATATTCTCTATGCAGTGTTTAAGAATAGAGTGGGTCTTGTTGATACTTGGTAGTTCGGTTAATAAATTAAGCTCAAGAATATTTTTGCGTCTGAGTGCAGAGAGGCACTTAAGGAAAATCTCTTCAGCAGTAGTATCGGTACTAAGAATAATGTCAGCACCCTTGCGCATATAGAGAATGTTTTTAGAATGGTCGATAGTTGCATCATCACAGTTAAGTAGGATATTGATTACTGGATCATATTTCCCAGTCTTGTAAGAAGAGAGTTTGAATTCATGGTTAGCGTAGATATCCTCATCGATAAAAATTATCGGTGGCATGTTCTTCAAAATCACCTCATCGAAAAGATCTAAAGGCTCAGAACCTGGTTCTAGAGTGATATCCAAGAGTTCTATATGTTGCTGAAAGCAACGCACACCGAACTCTTCACTGTTCTTGTCAAGCGCGTTGTTAGACCCGCGCGCATGTATATAAGCGAGGTATGTTCTAGGATTTAAGCCCACCATGGTTTAGCGTTAAGTTCCTCTGTTGGCAAGTAGAGACTGAATGTGGTCTCGCCTTTTTTGCTACGCAGCTGTATATCGCCGCCTAATAGTCTAGCTAGAGATTTACTAATGAAAAGACCAAGTCCTGTACCTTCAGTTTTGCGGGTCATCACGTTATCCAGGCGACTGAATTTGTTGAAGATTTTGCCCAAATCTTTGGTATCGATACCTTCACCAAAGTCAGTAACTTCAACAAGCACCATTTTGTGTTCTTGACACTTGACTGGGCTGGGCGCTCCGCCAAAGTCCTTATTACCAGCTTCTTCTGCGATGCGACAGAGATCCACAGTG
The DNA here is from genome assembly GCA_964597205.1 of uncultured Gammaproteobacteria bacterium. Lineage (GTDB taxonomy): Bacteria > Cyanobacteriota > Vampirovibrionia > LMEP-6097 > LMEP-6097 > CAYUFH01. Next base: position 19,299 of record CAZQXM010000002.1, on the reverse strand, counting down.
GTTTCTGAGATTTTTACTTCAACTTTACCGGCGCCTGGTGAGTATTTCACCGCGTTGTCAATAAGGTTAGTGAGTATCTGCTCAACGCGATCAGGATCAGCCCAAACCTCTGGAAGTTTATTACTTGCAGTGACTTTAATAGTGTGTGAGCTATTGTGTTTCGATTCGACGATAATAGCTACGTTATCTACGATGCGTTTAACATCAACTGGTTGCACCACTATCTGTAGTTTACGATTCTCTAAGCGAGATACAGCGAGAAGATCCTCGATAAGTCTTTGCAAGCGCTCGGCTTGTTCTTTAATAACTTTTACGTAGCGATCGCGCTTCTCTGGGTCTAGATTATTTTTGTGGTGTAAGAGAGTCGCAGCAAACCCTTTGATACTGGTAATCGGCGTGCGTAACTCGTGCGAAACGGTGCTGACAAAATCAGCTTGAACTTTAGTCGCGTCTTTAGAATACTGCTCGGTGATGAATATAATTAGTTCGCCATCAGCTTTACCTTCTCTATCTATAATCTTGGCGCGGCGCACAGGATAGACTATCTTCTTAGCGTCGCGACTAAAGAGGCTAGCAGTCTGCACTAGAATCTCGTGATCGTTAGTAAAGCTAGCTCTTTCTTGAATAGTATAAAGACTACTGGCTGCTTTTCCGAGCATCTCAGCTTCGTGCCAGCCAGTCAGCTCAGTCATGATTGGATTGAAATAAGTAATTTCGCCCTTAGGGCTAAGCGCAACGAAGCCGTTTTTACTACAGCGGGCAAAACTTTCAAGTAGTTGCTCGGGGTTATGCATGGTTAGAACAGAACTCATAAACTTTTAAGCGTTCTTAAGAGCTTCGATAGCTAATTTTACATCAGTTGCTTTGTATATTGCTGATCCAGCCACCAAAACATTAGCGCCAGCGGCGACTAATTGAGAAGCAATCTCACCAGGCACTACGCCGCCGTCTACTTCTATGGCTAACTCACCTTTAGAGAAGTCTGTTCCGATTACGCGATTAGTCATTTTCTTAATAGCAGCGATTTTATCGTAGACTACAGGCATAAATTTTTGTCCGCCGAAGCCGGGGTTCACTGACATCAGCAGTACCATATCGATATCGTTAATAAAAGGTGCGAGGCATTCGACATCAGTGCCAGGATTAATAGAAAGTCCAGCGCGGGCACCAAGCGCGCGAATATGTTTAAGGGTCTTGGCGATGGCATCTACTTTAATTGCGCAAGCAGAGGCGAATTTAGGGCTAGGATCAGAGCCTGCACTAGCACTCGTGTTGAGCTCGAAATCCATGCTCATATCACTAAGTGAACGTTTATAGGTATCGTCGCTATATGATTCGACATGAATAGTTACCATATCAGCACCTGCGCTAATGAAGTCCGCCACATGATTATGGGGATTCATAATCATTAAATGCGCATCGAGAAATAATTTAGTTTTGGGGCGTACGGCTTTAAGCACTGGGGCACCGAAAGTAATATTCGGCACGAACAGTCCGTCCATCACATCGAAATGTAGCCAATCAGCACCGGCAACTTCAACACGGTTAATCTCAGACTCTAGTTTAGAGAAGTCGGCGGAGAGGATTGATGGGGCGATTAAGGGCATTAAGGCTAATCTTAGCAATAGCAGAAACGTGACTGACGTCACGTTTCTGCGCTGTCAAGGTGAGTGCAGACTCTAAGCTTTTACACCTGCAATGATTAAGCTGAAAATGTGGAATGTGGAGGGTGCGACCTACCTGTTAGCGGTAATGCGCAAAAGCTTTGTTCGCCTCAGCCATACGGTGAGTAGCTTCTTTAGTTTCTACTGCTCTACCTTTACGGTCATAAGCATCTAATAATTCGTTAGCTAGCTTCTCAGAGAAAGTTCTGCCGCCTCTGCTGCGAGCTGATTCAATAATCCATCTGTGTCCGAAAGCTTCGCTCACGCGTGGCTCAACTTCAACAGGTACTTGATAAGTAGCACCACCGATACGCTTAGCTTTCACTTTAACTAGTGGCATTGCGTTCTTAACAGCTGTAAGAAATACATCTAACGGCTCTTTGTCAGTGATTTTAGTTGCGATGATATCAAAAGCATCATAAACAAGTTTTTCAGCAAGTGATTTTTTGCCTCTAAGAGTCATGCGGTTAACGAATAAACCTACACGCGGGCTTTTGAATTTAGGATCTACTGTAGTAGCTGTTTTTTTATAACTGTTTTTACGTGACATTATTTCTTAGCGCCTTTTTTCTCTCTCTTAGTACCGTATTTAGATCTTGATTTTTTGCGATTGTTCACACCTTGAGTATCTAGTGAACCGCGCACGATGTGATAACGAACACCTGGTAAATCTTTTACACGACCACCACGAATAAGAACAACACTGTGCTCTTGTAGGTTGTGACCTTCGCCGCCAATATATGCTGTAACTTCAAAACCATTAGTAAGTCTTACCCTGGCGATTTTACGCATCGCTGAGTTCGGCTTCTTAGGAGACATTGTTCTCACCTTAGTGCAGACACCTCTACGGGCTGGGTTATTTTGCAAGGCCGGACTTTTACTCTTCTCGGTTTGGCTCTTGCGTCTTTTTCTGATTAACTGTTGTATTGTAGGCATATTTGCTTTGCGGCTGACTATTGTAACACCATAGATTAAGGCTTTTGTGGGGCTTAACAAAAATGACATTTTGATGTCATTTTTGTGCTTTCAGCTTTGAGAAAAGGGTTAAAAACCATTTCGATTATAATATTGTTATAACTTGTTGTTTTTGGCTCTTATTTTGGTTAGAATTATCTAAATGGAAAAATCTTACGCTCTTATAGCCGACAGTCCAGTAATGGCTGAGATTCAGAGTCTTAGAAAGAGACTATTGAAAGCTGGTCCTAAGCAAAGTGTAAATATGACAGGAGTAATTGCAGATGACTATTTCTCAAGTATGATCCATACAGCCAAGGATGATATGGCTGAAGATGAAATAGCGGGAAAATTAATAAAAGCGCTTAGGAGCAAGGATGAAACTTTCAGGAAGAAAGGGCAAACTTGTTTACTTAAGTTGGCTAATTATATTGGTGCAATGATACGGGATTGTACTAATCATAGGCAGCTGTTTTCATCAGGGCATTACAGCCACCGTACATTTTTTGAGAATGCACGCAAAGTATTCCAAGCATTTATTCTTAAACTAAGAGCTTCTAGAGATACTAAACTTTTCACAGAGGCAAGTACGGTAGTTATTGAGACTATGCAAGATTGGTTTAAATCCAAAGCAGTTTCTAAACTGGATGATATGAGAAGGATGATGTTTCAGTATTTTTCGGATAGTTCTAAGCCTGCATGATAAGCCGCTTCAACTCTGAAATTGCATAGAGTGGCACCGATAGTATTCCATTTTTGTAACTTAAATCTTCTTGAGAGCATTTTAGACCTAAGCTCAGTTTGTGGTCAGTCATACAGAGTTTAAGACTTTTGAGATGACCGTTACTGCCTGATTTGACTTCTAGTGGTATCACTTTACCATTAATGCCTAGGAGAAAATCTATTTCTGCTTTAGCGGCGCCTCTGTCTCTGTACCAGTAATATAAATTACGCGGTTTATAACAATCACCATAAGCTAATAATTCTTGTCCGACTAACTGCTCTGCGATGCCGCCAGCAGCGCTAGTATGCCAGTCACCTGAATAAATTAATTCTAGATCTAAGCCAAATATTTTTTGCATTAATCCGACGTCTAGAAATAACGGTTTGAAATCTTTATCCGAAGCAAGCACAGCCAGCGGTCTTGAATGCGGCTCAGTGGCTTTGATTAGTTGAATTATATTAGCCTCTACTAGTAGCTCGAGAGCATTGCGCAAGTCAGCCGCTTTATAGTCTCTATCTATGTTTGAGTATTTTAATTTAGTGCCTACTAAGCCTGGAATTGCTTGAAAAGTTTTGACTAGATATTTCTGCTCAGATTTTTTGGCATATTTCTTGAAGTCATCCTGAAATGTGTTAATGATGCTGTCTTGATACTTAAAGGCTTGCGGAAAAGTTTTATCGTGCTTGAGGTAGCGAGAAAGTACGCCGGGCATGCCACCGAGCATTAGGTAGGTTTTGAGTTCTTCAATAAGACGTAGATGAATACTGGGGTCCGTTGCTGTGCAGAGATTGAGCTTGCGAATATACTCACAGAGCCCTGTATTGCCGCAAGCGAGCAGGAATTCCATAAAACTCATGGGCTGCATAAATAAATACTGCACTCTGCCTACAGGCACGCTAATCTCTCCGGAGTTCAGAGCGAAATCTAGAAGAGAGCCAGCGGCAGCTACGTGCAGCCCGGGTTTTTGTTCGTAGAAATATCTGAGTGAAACTATCGCTTCAGGGCATTCTTGAATTTCATCGATGATCAGTAGAGTCTTGCCGGCTACTAGTTCTATGTTTTTGAGCGCGTAAATTTTATTTATAATGCGCTGAGTATCTAAGCTCCTAAAATCATCAATAAACTCTTTATCAGTTTCTAGATTAATGTAAACGTGATTGTCGAATTGTTTAGAGGCGAAATTGGTGATGGTGTAAGTCTTGCCGACTTGCCTAGCTCCGCGCAATAAGAGCGGTAAAGGTTCTGTTTCTTGAGCCCATTTTTCTAGCTCAGCTTCAATAAGCCTGTACATATAGGTATTTTACCACAAAATAGACAAAAATATAGGGTGTTTTTGAGGTTTTTTGGATAAAAATATAGGATATTTTTGGGGCTTTTTGGACGAAAATATAGGATAGTTGTCATGTATTAGGATTATTACTATGAAACTGCTTCTAGCACTTTTATTAACTCTAAGCCCTGCTCTTGCCAGCGACCGCATAGAGCAGCTTAAGAATTACCTTGGTCAGCGCGACCAGCTTGCACGTATTTATATGCCACAGCAAATCACTGAAGGTGAGCAAGTGGAAGTTCTGGTGCAGGCACCAGGTGCTGAGTCGGTAACTATTTTAGGTTCAAGATCTAGCGAAGGTAATTCTAGTAATCTAGGTTTACATTTGGGTGCTGATGCGATTAGTCTTGCTAATACTAAATTGGATGATAGTGGTAGGGCGACTATAGCTTTAGTTATTCCAGCTAAGCCTGTCGTAGAGATTCCTAGTGAACCTACTAAAGAAGAGAAGAAAGCAGCAAAGCTTGCTGAAAAAAAACTTAGCAAAGAAGAGAAAGCTGAAAGCAAGAAAGAGAAAAAAGCAAAACCTGAACCAGATATCTACTATATAGAAGCAGTGATTCATTATCCTAATGGACTTGAACGCAGAGCTTTGAACTTCGGTTCTAACGCTTCGTATATTGGCTTCAATGGTATGCGGCTAATGCCAGTTAGCAAGGACAATAGCGGAGCAGCGAATATGGCAAGATCATTCGTGCCGGCGATGGCGGGTTTGCCTGTGGGGTCATACTAAGCGGTGTTAAGCGGGCAGATAGCTAGTGTTTTTAAAGATGCGATTGGCGCGGCTATAGCTGCTGGTGATCTGGTTGTGGCGCTGCCAGAAACTGTTGCTGTTGAGTATCCTAAAAATCCTGAGCATGGTGATAGAGCGATAAGTATCGCTATGAAACTTACTAAAGAAGCGAAGATTCCACCACGCGCTGTGGCAGAAGCAATAGTTAAACATCTCGATAAGAAAATTTTCACAGCAGTAGATATAGCTGGTCCGGGTTTTATTAATTTGAGATTGAACTGGCAGGCTTTCGGTCAGTCGCTCTCTGAGCTGCATGCGCAAGGGGATGCATACGGTCAAGCTGCTAAGAAAACAGGCTCTAAAACTCTTATTGAATATGTTTCGGTGAACCCAACTGGTGACGTGCATATAGGGCATGGCAGGCAAGCGGTTTATGGTAGTGCACTAGTGAGTCTACTTAAATGGGCTGGCTATGAAGTTAGTTCAGAGTTCTATATTAATGACGCGGGCGCGCAGATGATGAAACTTGGTGAGTCGGTGCGAGCTGCGATATTAATTAACGAAGGCTTTCTTGAAGCGAGCAGTTATCCAGAAGGTGGATATCCGTTAGATTCGATGCAGGAGTTTATAACTCCTGAGTGCTACAAGCCGCGTCTTAAAAAAAGTACTAAGACAGAGCTTGAAGCTGTGAGTGTGGCTGATTATGCGGCTTTGGGGCGAGAGATATTTATCGAGGCGCATAAAGAAATACTCGCGAAAATTGGAGTAGAGTTCGATACTTGGTTCTCTGAGAATGCAGAATTATACGGCGGGCAAGGAGCTAAACCTAGTGAGCCTTGCGAAGTAACTAAGGTTTGTGAACTTCTAGATCGAGGAGGTTTCACTTATGAAGCAGATGATGCGCTTTGGTTTAGAGCGACGGATCTTGGCGATGAGCGCGATAGGGTTTTGCGTAAAGCTGATGGTTACTATACTTACCTCGCTGGTGATTTAGCCTACCACTACAATAAACTTCAGCGCGGTTACGATAGGCTGGTGAACATTTGGGGTGCTGATCATCACGGGCAGATACCTAGTCTGGTAGCGGGTTTGATGGCTTTATCTAAAGCTGGTGGTTTTAATTTTAGTCGCGAACAAATAGAAGTGCCATTAATTCAAATGGTCTCTTTGCAGAAAGGTGGCGTCGAATATAAAATGTCTAAGCGTTCAGGTAATTTAGTTACAGTGCGCGAGCTTGATAAAGAAGTCGGCAAAGATGCGATGAGATATTTTCTCGCTGAAAGTCAGATTACTAATCATATGGTTTTTGATTTGGAGTTAGCTACTAAGCAGGATAAAGACAATCCGGTTTACTATGTGCAGTACGCTCATGCTCGTTGTTGTTCTATTTTGCGCACTGTAATTGGCGAACAGATTAATATTGGTGATGCTGTCACTGAGCCGCGTTTGGAGAAAGCTAAATTAAGTAAACCTGAGCTGGAAGCGATGAGTGCTGAGTTTAAAAACTCAGCTAATATTTATGAGGTCTTCGCCACGCTTGAAGGCGATTCAGCAAATTCGACGCGTAAATTAGTTCTTAATCTCTTGGCTTTCGGTGAAGAAATAGAAGCTGCAGCTCTGGCTCGAGCGCCGCATAAGATAGCTCACTATCTTAAAGAATTAGCAGGCTTATTTCACCAGTTCTATACTCATAATCGAGTGTTAGTAGATGACGCGGCAATGCTTAAGGCAAGATTAGCTTTAGTTATGGCAACGCGGGTGGTTTTGCATAATGCCTTGACCTTATTGGGTGTTAGTGCGCCGGATAGGATGTGAGCAGAATATTGTAATAACATTATAATAATATTTAAATTGTGCACTCGTGTTGAAAGCGCAAAAACGTGACCGATGTCACGTTTTTGCTTTGATACAATAAATAGTCTAAGTCCATTATGGTCAACTCCAAAGAAATCCGTAGCAAAATCAAAAGTGTCCGCAAGACCAAAAAAATCACTTTGGCGATGAAACTAGTCGCGGCGGCGAAAGTTAATCGCGTGCAAAAAGCGGTAATAGCATCAAGACCTTATACTCAAAAAATCAAAGAAATATTCTCTGGTCTGCATGAAGCGATTGGTCCAGAAGATATGGATCATTACCCATTATTAAAGAAGCGCGATAAGGAAGATACTGTTCTGGTAGTAAGTATTGCTGCTGATCGCGGTCTTTGTGGTGGTTATAACGCCAATATTATTAAAGCGACGCGCAAGCGCATAGCCGAGCTTGAAGCAGAAGGCAAGAAAGTTAAACTAATAACTGTTGGTCGCAAAACCACAGTAGTGTTCGGGCGTAGAGAGTTCTCAGCTAGGGGCGTTGAGCTAGTTGAGTCATTTACTAATATTGATACTATGCCAACTCCACAGGACGCTAATATCATCGTTGATACTATTAGTGATCTTTATGTTTCTAATAAAGTAGATAAGGTGGAAGTAATAAGCACTAAGTTTATTAATATGGTTACTAGTCAGGTGAGCCAATATAGTTTCTTGCCTATAAGTGTGGATGCTATAGATACTGAAGAGCATTCTAATTCTGAGCCGATGGTGATTTTTGATCCTAACCCTAGAGCTTTGATTAACACGCTGTTACCATTGTATATTCGCAACTCAGTCTACGCTTGGCTTCTAGAGGCTTCGACCAGTGAGCAGGCAGCACGAATGACAGCGATGGCTAATGCTACTAGTAACGCTGATCAGGTTATCGGTAAATTAGTACTTAAATACAATAAAGCGCGTCAAGCTGGTATTACTCAGGAAATCTCTGAGATAGTAGCTGGTGCAACAGCGCAGTAGATGGAAATCCTAGAACTGATTAATGATAAACGTCTTGGCAAAGAGCATAGTAGTGCTGATATTTATTGGTTGATTAATTACCTCGATAAAATTCCAGATTATCAATTGAGTGCTTGGTTGATGGCGGTTTGCTTGAATGGCTTGACCCAGAATGAAACCGTAGAACTCACTAGAGCAATGGCTTTTAGCGGGCATGTGCTTACTTTGCAAAGACACTCTGAATGTAGTCTTGATGGTCCGATTAAACGTACTAGGAATCGCGGTTTCGTTGATAAGCACTCCACTGGTGGTGTGGGTGACAAAACTTCACTAGTGCTAAGTCCCTTGCTAGCTGCTCTAGGTTTTAAAGTTTCTAAATTCTCAGGGCGGGCGCTTGGGCATACTGGTGGTACTGTCGATAAGCTTGAAGCAATACCGGGTTTTCGCACCAATATCTCGATGAAACAATTCGAAACTCAGATCGAAGAGATCGGCATAGCGCTAGGTGCGCAGACTGACGAGTTCGCTCCAGCTGATAAACGTCTCTATGCTCTGCGCGATAAAACTGGCACCGTAGAATCGATACCACTTATCGCTGCGAGCGTAATGTCTAAAAAAATTGCTGGTGGAGCTGATCACATCATCTTAGATGTGAAAGTCGGCAAGGGTGCTTTTATGAAAAATCTGCGCGATGCTGAGAAGCTGGCGCGAACGATGAAGGATATTGGCTCCAAGTTGAATCTCAATGTACAAGTGTTGTTGACTAATATGGATCAGCCTTTAGGGGCGACTGTGGGTAATGCTGTAGAGGTGCTGGAGGCGATTAGTGTGCTTAAGGGATATAAGAATTTTGCGGCGTATTTAGCGGATTGTCATCCTGAGCAGTTTAAGGGGGTCCTTCGCTGCGCTCAGGATGACACTTCGTGTCAATTTCTTCGTCGCGTAGCGACTCAGAATGACGAAGAAGAAAGCGACTTCTATAAACTCTGCATTGAATTGGCTAGCACCATTGCTGATCGCAAAGAAGTTATCGCAGCTCTAGAATCTGGTGAAGCTTATACTAAGTTCATCGAGTTCGTGCGCGCGCAGAGTGATGCTGACGCACAGTTGGCGGCTGGTATTGGCGTGATAGATAAGGATGTTGATCTCTTGATAGCGAAAGCTAACAAAGCTAAATACACGATTGAAATTAAATCTGAGCAAGAAGGGTATGTTTCAGTAATAGACGCTGAAAAAATAGGGCTCGCGATGCATCAGTTGGGCTACACGCCTAAAACTACAGGTGGCTATGATATCGATAATAGTGCTGGGTTGATCTTGTACAAAAAAGTCGGTGATAAAGTCTTAAAAGATAGTCTGCTCTGTACTTTAATGGCAGTTGATGAAGGTAAATTAAACAGTGTTAAATTGTTTATTCAAGAAGCAATTCAAATTAATCAAGCTAGACCTAGGCTTGAAAAGCTAGTCTACAAGAGGATATAACTTGGCTTTAAGGTTTCTCGTCTGAAAGTCCAGAACATAGTAAGATAAAGCTTGCACAGACTTATCCTTATGCAAAAAAAAATATTTCAGATTGTTTTGGGTTCGTTACTTATATTGAGTTTAAGTAGTCTAGCTGCTTCAGCTGTTGATGTAACTACCTTAGCTGGTAATGGTGTTGCGGCTGCAACTGATGGCACTGGTTATGATGCTAATTTTAATAGCCCAACAGGAGGAGATGTAGATAGTAATGGTAATTTATTCGTAGCTGATAGTGGCAACCATAATATCCGTAAAATTACTCCAGCTGGAGTAGTAACTACTTTTGCTGGAACAGGTGGTGCTGGATCTACTGATGGGAACG
>CAZQXM010000002.1:0-9144 GCA_964597205.1 uncultured Gammaproteobacteria bacterium | reverse complement strand
TCGCTGGTAACGGTGTTGCAGCCGCGACAGATGGTACTGGATCTGATGCTAATTTTAATAGTCCAGGTGCTTCTGATGTAGATAGTAATGGTAATTTATTTATAGCTGATAGCGGCAGCCATAATATTCGTAAAATTACTCCAGCAGGAGTAGTAACTACTTTTGCTGGAACAGGTGGTGCTGGATCTACTGATGGGAACGGTACTTCTGCTAGTTTTAATAATCCAACGGATTTAGTTATAGATAGTGATGATAATATTTTTGTGGCTGAATATGGTAATCATATAATTCGTAAAATCACTCCAGCAGGAGTGGTGAGGACATTCGCTGGTAAGCCTGGTGTAGGTTCTAGTATTAATGGTGTTCGCGGAGCGGCGACCTTTAATAATCCAATTGGTATAGGAATAGATAATGGTAATAATTTATATGTAACTGAGTATACTGGTAATCTAATTCGTAAAATTACTCCAACTGGCGTGGTTACAACTCTTGCTGGTAATGGTACGGCTGTTAGTTATGATGACACTGGCACAGCAGCTGGTTTCTATCAGCCTTATGATATAGCTATGGCAAGTAACGGAAATCTCTATGTAGTAGATTATGGTACTCATGTGATTCGTAAAATAACTAGTGGTGGAGTAGTTACTACACTTGCTGGTAGCGCTACTGTGTCTGGAGATGCTGATGGAACAGGGGCGAGTGCTAGGTTCAGTAATCCTATGTTTATGGCTTTAGACAATAGTAATAATATATATCTGGCAGATGCAAGTAATCATATAATTCGTAAAATCACTCCATCTGCTGTTGTAACTACTGTTACGGGAAGCTCTGGTGATACGGGTGCTGATAATGGACCAGTGTACCAAGCTCTCTACAATGCTCCACGAGCGATTACTATTGCTGCTAACGCTAGTATGTTAGTTACTGATAGTACTAATCACATGGTGCGAAAGATAGTAGATATAGCTAGTGGTAGAGGTAGTCCAAGCGGAACACCAGACACTCTACCAGATGGCACTGTAACAACCTTCGCTGGTAACGGTGTTGCAGCCGCGACAGATGGTACTGGATCTGATGCTAATTTCAATGCTCCGTCAGGTGGAGATTTTGATAGCGGTGGTAATTTGTTTATTGCTGATACTGGCAATCATAATATTCGTAAAATTACCCCAGCAGGTGTGGTAACTACTTTCGCTGGGACTGGTGGCGCTGGTGCTGTTGATGATACTGGAACGGCTGCTAGTTTTAGTAGTCCTACTGATATTGCTATAGATAGTAGTAATAATTTATTTGTGACTGATACTGGCAATCATAATATCCGTAAAATCACTCCAGCTGGAGTGGTGACTACCTTCGCTGGAACAGGTAGTAGTGGTAGTACTAATGCTACTGGGACATCTGCTAGCTTTAATGCTCCAGCTGGTATTGGCATAGATAGTAGTAATAATCTTTATGTGGCTGATACAGCTAACCATACTATTCGTAAGATTACGACAGGAGCTGTAGTAACAACATTAGCTGGTAGTGCTGGTAATGCTGATAGCACTAATGGTACAGGAGCTGCTGCGCGTTTTAGTTCACCAACTGATATCGTAATGGCTGGAACAGGAGATCTTTATGTGACTGATACCGGTAATCACACTATTCGTAAAGTTACTACCGGTGGTGTTGTGACTAAACTTGCTGGTACCACTGGTGTAGCTGGTGATGTTGATGCAACAGGCACTGCTGCTAAGTTTAGTTCACCGGGTTATATTACTGTAGATCCAGATGATAGTTTGTTCGTGTCTGATACTGGTAATCATATTATTCGTAAGGTAACTTTAGCTGGTGTAGTAACCACTCCAACTGGTAGCTCGGGTGATACCGGCATGGATAATGGCCCTATATATAGTTCTTTATACAGTAGCCCTAAAGGCTTGGCTATTAATAGTAGTAATTGCAATATTTTAGTGGGTGATTATGGTAATAACACTGTTCGTAAAATTGCTGATCTAGCTTCTGGCTGTTCGGCACCTGTTTTGCGTAGAAGAATGATACTAAGCTATCTAGGAAATATTTTAACCGCCAAGTTCAAGAGTAACTATTAAACCTTGCGGAGCTGTGGTGCTAACTGCATCTACATCGAATCTTATTAGGTCATTTTCAGTCAGGTCATCTTCACTGGTATTGATAACCGCTGCCGCAGCTGCAGTGTGACTGCCAGTTTCACCGCTATCAATCGTGAGTTTGGTAGATAGAATATCTGCTGCGCTAGTTACGTTATGAATCTGAATATCAGTAGTACCGGTAGTACCTGCTGTAATTACTTGTGCGTGGACTTTAGTGATATTAAGTCCGTTCATCGCTGCTGGTACGTGGTAGAAGAACGCCCCATTGCCGGTGCTAACGTTTGTAGTCCAATCGAAAAGTACTACTTCTACAACGCGAGCACTGATATCATGCACGGTGCCACCATTATCTACGAAGGATAAATCGTTGCTAGTAGAATCGACATAAACTTTGCCGTAGCCAGCGGTTGCTGATGGAGCCGCGATTTCATCGAGTGATACGGCGCCTTCGACGGTAAGTTTTTCGTTGGGAGTTGTAAGACCAATACCGATTTTATCTAATCCAGCATCTAGCGTGAATAAGTTAGCATCAGTATCTCCTTCCATGCGAAAATCCATAGTGCTAACACCGGAATCGTTAAACACGGCACCAGTAGAGCCTATAAGTTTAAGATTAACTACACCAGAACCGTCGTAGAAAGAGTTGGTAGTGCCACCATCGTAAACCATTAAGCTAATCGAGTTGTCATTAGAATTGTATGCGTTGGATCTAATTCCTGGAGTGAAAAGGAACCCAGAAGAATCTACTTTAGAGAGTATCGTTCCTGCTGAGTTTTGCCATTCGGTAATATTTGCTGATTGACTCGCAGCAGCTTTGACTGTTAGTGTAACGCCTGAGGCATTGGTGCCAAGGACTCTTGTATGGTAAGAGCGTAGTTGTAGTGGTCCATTAGAGTTGTTGTAATATATTTCTGGAGTGTTAGCATCGTACCATTGGAAATACTCAGATGAGTTTGAGGTGCTTTGTTTAAGCTGAATAGCTGATAAGGTGTTTGCTTCAGTGGTGGTTTGGCTAAAAACAAGTCTTGCTTGAGTGGGACTGGTAGCTGCACCAATGCCAACTAAGCCGTTGTCAGTAATAGTAATAGCTGCAACACCGTTGGTCTCTAGACTTAAATTGTAATCGTCATTGTTGCCCAGAGTACGTGCAGCGCCAGCTGTATCGCCACCGTCGTTGAATTCATCGCTGCCTGCGCCGGCGGCTGCCCAAGTAAGGACACCAGAACCGTCAGTAGTGAGGACTTGACTTGCGTCACCATCGTTGGCAGGTAGAGTCAGAGTATAAGTACCAGCGGCTGATGCGGGTTTAATGGTTATAGTACCAGAAGTTAAACCGTTCAAGAGTAAGCTACCATTGGCTGAGCTAGCTGTACCTAAAGTAGCAGTACCTGCTGCTGTTAAATTACCGGCACTCGAAACCGTTACTAAGTCAGTTGCATGATTGGTTAAATAGAAATTATTGTCAGAAGCATCAGAACGAATTTCCCAAGTATCAGCGTTGTCGTCACCGTCATCAGCATCTAGGGTAATGATTGCGTCTGTGGCTTCGGCGGCTTGGACTTCTAGTAAGTCTTCTGGAGACGTGGTGCCGATGCCAACATTACCGGTTCCGCCAATCGTCATTTTTGGTGTATTTGCAAAGCGAAAGGAAATTACAGATAATGGATCTGTGTGCCCGTAACTTGAGTCGATAACTAAAGTAGAACTAGCTGATTCATCATAGCCAATTCTGGCTCCATAACCTAGATCGGTTTCGCTAATAGTTAGTTGATGTCCCGAGTTACTTGATTCGTTATAGCCACCTCTGAATCTGCCTATACCATTGACATCTAATACTTTCCCAGGAGAGCTGGTGCCAATACCGACATCACCATTCGAGGCAACAGTAATTAAATCACTAGAATGATTAGTCAAATAGAATTGATTATCAGAAGCATCAGAACGAATTTCCCAAGTATCTGCGTTGTCATCACCATCATCGGCATCTAGAGTGATGATTGCGTCTGTAGCTTCTGCTCCTTGGACTTCTAGTAAATCTTCCGGGGAAGTGGTGCCGATGCCGACGTTGCCGGACGATAAAATCGTAATAGGCTCTATCGAACCGATTTGAAAATGCATTTTACCACTGGCATAAGTATCTTTTAAATAGACATCACCGCTTGAATGACCGTAGGATACAAGACCGTAATCCGTAGCATGTCCGCCTAATTTAAGCTCGCCTGAGACAGAACCTGTTTCCAAAGTCCCGCCACCTGTAAGTATTAGGCTAGAGGTGCTAGTGCTTGGACTAGTTGCAGTAGCACCAGTTGCTAAAGCTGCAAGCAAAGTCGTGCTGCCGACCGCAAGGCCAACACCTCCAGAGCTCCAGGTATTTTTAAGAATGACTTGCCCACTTTGATTGTTATACGATAGTAAACCATAGTCAGTCGCATGATTACCAAGTCTAATTTCACCAGAGTTCGCGTTAGCTGTTCCGGTTGTCGAACCACCATAAACTCTAAGTCCGTAAGTATTAGTTGCTGAGCTCGCGATGTCAAGGCGTGTTGCTGGGCTGCTAGTGCCGACACCGACGTTACCGTTATCATCAACAGTAATAGCAGTAACGCCATTAGTCTCTAATGCCAGTCCTTGATCATCATTAGTACCTACGGTTACTGTTGTTGTTGTAGAGTTGCCGCCATCTAGAATCCAACTAGCACCACTCTGAAGAGTTGTTCCGTTGAATGTTAATGTGCCTTCGATTATCGCGCTGCCGTTGACGTCGAGGAGGGCGTCTGGGGTGGTGTCGCCGATGCCGATATTTCCAGCAATCGTTGTTCCTGTTCCGCTTACACCGGTTCCGAAAATAATATTTCCAATATTAAGTTGGTTGTCTGTAGTTGCACCAGGTGCGTCAATATCTGTTCCAATGATGATATTTTTTGAGCCAGAAGTTAGGTTATCTCCAGCTTGATATCCAATAGCAAGATTGTTGCTACCAGTAGCTTGGGTTAGCGCAGAAAGACCTATGCCAACACTATTACTGCCTGATATGTTTTGGTCTAGTACCCCAGTACCGATAGCAATGTTACTTGCCCCAATAGTATTGAGCACCAGCACATCTCGTCCGATACCCACGTTATCCGTACCACTGGTGAGTGCTGTAAGTGCCTGATAGCCGATACCAATGGAATTATTACCCGTGTTCGACGTATTACCACTTATAGCACCAAGGAAAATGTTAGTTATATGTCCGCCACTATGAAGATAGCGGTTAGCCGCCTGATAGATTATGCCGGTTGAAGAAGTCGTGAGAGGTAGACGAAAGTTGCCCGTAATTTCGAGTTGTTGGTTTGGACTCGCTGTGCCAATCCCCACGTTTCCAGCACTATCAATCCTCATTCTTTCAACTGCTGCTGAAGTTGTTGCTGTTCCGAAAACTATTTCAGAAGAGTTTACTGTAGCTGAGAATGTATCATCTGCTTCCGCCCAAATAGCAGCACCAGCAAGTATGGAATCAGAACCATCTGACTCTAGTGGTGCATTGAAATTAATTCGTCCAAGTTCGTCACCGTCGACGATAGTTAGTTCTTTGGTTGCGAGAGTTAATATTCCAGCTCCTGTTGCACCAGTACCGGTAGGACCTTGAATATCCAGTAGTGATTGCGGGGAAGTAGTGCCGATGCCGACGTTGCCATTGGAGGTGACTCTCATTCTTTCAGTAACGTTTCCTATGGAATGTTGCCTTGTGTTAAAAGCCAAATCAAAACCATAATTACCACTTGTTGAATTTGTTTTTGCTGCGTGTATGGTGCCAGCTGTTGTTTCAGTGGTGCCATTATAATTACCTCTGAAAACAATTCCTCCACCGACTCCTTGTGCTGCTGTGCTACTGTCAGAAATTAGCAACCCCGTTGAACTAGGAACAGTACTGCTGTCTTTTGTCCCATATATATGTAGTTTATCTGCGGGACTGGCAGTACCGATACCAACATCACCATCAGCTTGGACAGTTATGTAATCACCATCAGATCCGTTGGAGATCATAAATGGTGCAGTGGTGCTGGATTGAAGAATTTCTAAGCTAGCATCTGGGCTGGTGTCGCCTATGCCGAGATTGCCAGCACTTAGGCGAGCTACTTCTGTATTGCCGCCTCCTTGTTTGAATATTAGTGGATCACTTTCTGTAGCTATTACTGCTCCACCAGCTCCTGCTGAATAAGGTTTGTAGTAGTGGTTGGAATCGTATCCGAAATAATAATCTCCGCCAAGACTAACGTTGCCGCCAGTACTACCAATACCTGCTGAAAAATTATGCTGTACGTTAGATGTGATAGGACCGCTATTGTCTAACCCGAAAGTCATCAGGTTACTTGCTGTGGCTGAGTCGTTAACTGTTTGAATGTGACCATTATCTACACTTACGGCTAGTTGTAGTCTGCGCTGACCGCTAGTTCCGTCTGTATCATATAGCTGCAAAGTTGGAGTAGTGTCTTGAACTGAGACGTCACCATTGATGCCAGCCGAGCCAGCTACATCAAGCTTGTAATCGGGACTGGTATCGCCGACACCAAGGTTACCTGATGAAAAATTAACATTAGTAAAACCACCTTCGTTAATCTTAAGTAGGGTACCAGCTGCTGCTTCTATGATTGATGTGCCGCCGATATAATAAGCACCTACGTTAGTGTTTGTCTCTGAGTTGATAGTTCCGTTAACTTGTAGCTTGGTCGCCGGTCCAGTGGTGCCGACACCAACATTACCATTGTCATTAATGGTAATAGCTGTAACACCGTTGGTTTCTAGAGCTAAACCTTGGTCATCATTAGTACCTACGGTGACGGTTGAGTTAGTGCTGTTACCACCATCTACTACCCACGCAGCACCGGTTTGCAAAGTAGTACCGTTAAGTGTGAGAGAGCCTTCGATAATTACACTGCCGTTGATATCGAGCTTAGAATCTGGAGTGCTGTCAGTTATACCGACATTACCGGCACCATCTATTGTGATTACATCAGTTGGTGAACCATCGGCAGCATCTAGAGTGTTGCGATCTTCTACGCGCGGGTCGTAGCTAGCTAGAACAGGACTTGCTAATAATGACAATAGCAATGCGGCCGCAGTTAAACGCCGCCAGAAAAGGCTGAATTTTAGTCTCGGTTTATTCACGAGCCAATCATTTTTATAGGGCTAGAAACCCTACTTTAATAACATGCACAAAATCCCCTAAGCCCTAATCTGTTTTTGCTAGTACTTTTGGGGGACTAGAAGCTTGTAGTCTAGGTTGTTTGGCGGATGTTGAGGGGTTGCTTCGTTACGCTCACGGTGACGAGACAAGGGCTCGCAATGACCAAATAACCCATTATAATAACCAGTTTTTTGCAGAAATTACCCCCGTTTCTGACCGTTTTGTGGTAAAATGGCTAGGTATGGATAGAAAGCTTTATCAAGATCTCTTAAGTTGGAAGGTTGAAAAGCAGCCTAAACCTTTGCTGATTAGGGGGGCTCGTCAAGTTGGCAAATCATATTTAGTTAATCAATTCGGCAAAGAAAATTTCAAGAATTTTCTTTCAGTGAATTTTGAAAAGCAGCCGCAATTAAAAAAGTTCTTTGAATATCCAAATCCCGATGAGATACTCGCTAAGCTTTCGGGCTATCTCGGTGTCCCTATAGAGCTTGGTGAGACTCTGATTTTTATTGATGAGATTCAAGAATGTTCGCAAGCTCTTATAGCACTTAGATACTTTTATGAAGAGCGTCCGGGTTTGCATGTAATTGGAGCCGGCTCATTACTTGATTTTACTCTTAGTAATGAAGAAATCAGCATGCCGGTTGGTAGAATACAGTACCTGTATATGGATCCGATGTCATTTGCAGAATACTTGACTGCGGTTAATAAAAAATCATGGCTAGGGTTAATTAAACAAAGCACGATTGAATCACCATTGGATCTGGAAATTCATAATCGGCTTGTTGGCGAGCTTAGAAACTACATGCTTTTAGGAGGAATGCCTAAAGTATTAGCTACATATACCGAGAATCAAGACAATCTTCAAGGGGCTATAGCTGAGCAAGACCCGATCATAGACACTTATAGAGATGATTTTAAAAAGTACTCATCGAGAATCAGAGAGCAGTATTTGCGCCGAGTATTTAACTCAATGCCACAAATGGTTGGTAAAAAGTTCATGTACTCGCGTGTTGACTCAGAGTCAAAAAGCCGAGATATTAAATACGCTTTAGAGCTACTAGAGCAAGCTTGTTTGGTCAAGAAAATTAAACATTCTAGCCCTCATGCAAGACCTTTAGAAGCAGGGGTTTCTGAGAAAATATTCAAAACTATTTTTTTAGACTGTGGTCTGTTGCGCAATATTAGTGGCACTAGGTTGGATGACGTTATGGAGTATGATTTTAAGTCGAGTGAAATGGGTTCTATTGCCGAGCAATACGTTGGTCAAGAGCTTGTTGCTTTACAATCACCTCTGCGCCCGCGCTATTTGCATTATTGGGTTCATGAGAATAAAGAATCAAGCGCTGAGATTGACTACATGATTAGTATTGAAGGTAGATCTGTGCCGATCGAAGTTAAATCAGGTGCTAATGGCAAACTTAAAAGCCTTAAAAGATTTATGGAAGAATATTCTTCACCAATTGGCATTAAAATTAGTGAGGCTCCATTAAGCTTCGATGGTGAAATCTTGTCTCTGCCTTTATATATGGTTTCAGAGTTGCTGAGGATTGTGCAAAATATGGGGATTGCTTCGCAATGACGAGTATTAAGGTAATGCTGCTAGAAATTTGGTAGCTGGCATGGAAAATATTTTGGCACCATTGGACTAGCTAGGCTTAATTTGCCTTTAAGAATCAAATAAGAAAAGCTGATTTAGAGCCATTATTGGCGTTTTAGCCCTTTGTAAGTCAATTCCAATCAAATAAAACTGGGTCTAATCAGAAGTCAAAGTATAGTAAACAGTAAGGGTGACAGAGTTAACTGTATTGGTCTCAGCGGTGCCATTAGTAGTAAACACCAAGTAAGCACTAGCAGCGATTGCAG
>CAZQXM010000001.1:0-51633 GCA_964597205.1 uncultured Gammaproteobacteria bacterium | reverse complement strand
CCTTTATTGCTTGCTCGACAGCATCATCGAGAACATTAGTCATCGGGATGCCAGCCTTTTTCATGATCTCTGCTGCCTTCTCTTCGTTGTTACCAACTAAGCGCACTATCATTTTAGCTTCTGGTCTTTGCTCTTTATAGTAAGCAAGCGCAGCTGCTACCTCGTCACAAGCCGTAATACCACCAAGAATATTAACTAGAAGCACTTTCACATCCTTACTTGACGCAACTAGATCTAGAGCGCGTTTAACGTGAGCTTTAGAAGCACCACCACCGACATCCAGGAAATTAGAAGGCTTGCCACCTTTGTGGAAAACTAAATCCATAGTCGCCATAGTTAAACCTGCACCATTACAAAGTATGCCGATACTACCATCAAGCTCTACTATGTTAAGCCCGCACATTTTACCTTTGAATTCGCGCTCACCCATATCCGTGAGGTGATCCACTAACATGCCATCAAATCTAGGATGACGATCTAGAGCATCTTCGTTCAGAGTGACCTTGCCATCAAGCGCAATAAAATTATCATCACCATCGATGATGAGCGGGTTGATTTCACAAAGATCAGCATCAAGCGAAGAATAAACATTCCATAATTTATCAATGATAGAAGCCATCTTCAATAAATCTTTACCAGCGAAACCTAATTGTGCAGCCATTTTGCGACCGAGGAATGGTTTGTAGTTACCGCCCGGCACTGGAACGATCTGTATGCTGTTAGAAGATTCAATCTCTACTCCGCCCTCTGAGCTTCCCATTAATATAGGACCTCTGTAGGCTCTATCGATAAGGATAGAAATGTAGATTTCTTTTTTGATAGTTACTTTAGGCTCAACAAGAATCGCACTTGGTAAAGAACCTTTAATAGGTAGTTTGAAAATCTGTTGTGCTTTCTCGTAAGCATCATCTTGGTTGTCGGCGAATTTGATACCACCAGCTTTGCCGCGACCGCCAACTAGTACTTGGGTCTTAAGCGTACAAGGAAACTCAGTAAGTCCGAAAACCTCTTCGGCTACCTTAATAGTTCTGCCTTTAGGAGTAGGAATACCGAACTCACGGAAAAGGGCTTTAGCTTCAAATTCAAACAATCTCATAATCGTTCTTTATCATAACGTGAAAATAGGATAAATAATATTAGGAAAACTAGGTTTGTGTATTACTCTATAGAACCTGAAAGTTATCAGGATCTATATTGCAGATTGGACCAAACTTATTCATCAAATTATTAGCTAGGCTAACTCGTAATCCTAGCCCAGGGCTGCCGGTAGCTTCAAAACCAGCTCGTGAGCAGTTAAGAATCCTATCTTCAAAATCAGCTCATGAGCAGTTAAGAATCCTATCTTCAGAATCAGTCTCAACTCCTTGGTCAAGTGTCTTAACTGATCTAGCAAATGAGAAATTCCCAGATCTAAAACAAATTAGATTCTGTCGTAATTTCGCCAATGAAGTTCCAAGTTCAATGAAATGGCAGCATGGAGAGATTCAAGTTGAGTTAGGTTTTGATATTCGCTCACAGCCATTTAAGCTTCGTACACTTTGCTTGAAGAAGCCTAGACTTGTACCATTGAGAGATTTCAGCGAAGAGCAGGAGCCAAGAGCTTTTCTCACTATCTATGGTCTAGAAGATAGTTCCTTAGATAAGCTCTATCCTAACTTAAGGCAAAGTTTGTACAAACTACTTAAAGGAAAAGTTGCCTGAATATTCTCTTTAGTCCAAGTCTTGTAATTATAGGGTGATTTTTTGTTCGGTTATAAGCTAATTTTTCAGGGTATACTATCTGAGTTATGGTAGCAATAGGCGATGTATTTAACGAAATGGTCAAGCACTTCAATCCGGGTGCGGCTTCTGGTGTTACTGCTTCTTATCAATTTGATATTAGCGGCGAGCAAGGTGGCATTTGGGCACTAGATATTAAAGATGGCAAATGCAATCTAGTTCTAGGCGGCGTTCCAACCCCATCAGTAACTATTGCACTAGCTGACAGAGATTGGATGTCTATTCGCGAAGGCAAGCTCAATAGCCAAATGGCGTTTATGCAAGGTAAATTGAAGATTCGTGGCGATATGAATCTGGCTATGAAGTTACAGACGATGTTTCCTATTGCATAGAAAAATGTGACTTACGTCACGTTAGATGCAATAGTTTCACAACTCAATTTTAAGCTCAATAGGTATGCTATTATCTTAGCGAATGGTTGAGCCTGTTGTAAGTTTTAATGCTCTTCTTGATTCTAAGACCGTTGCGCAGTTTGCGCGATTAGCTAACGGTAGCAATAATCCAGGAAAAGATTTTGTTGATGGTTTGAATAGAGCGAGTCTCTTACATGAAAGAAAAGCGACTGTTATAGAACCAAATCCATTAGCTGTCCCCTATTTGGATACAGCCTGGAATGATGGTGAGCATAAAATAGGGATTAAAGGTCTTCATGAGGGTACACGCCAAGTAACTATCTGGGACGATAATACAATTAGCTTCAATGCTGTTGCTACTAAACCTGAACAAAGAGCAGAAAATACTTTTGCACTTGTTCCAGACTTAGACTCAAAGACAAGCAAAATTGGTCCTCTAAATGAGGAGTTCGAAGATCTAAAAGCTTTGAGTCAAAAATTACCTCTTCTCGTTGATCCATATGTTGCAGCTTTAGCTACTTATAGAAACAATATTCAAGCTGGAAAGCAAATAGAAGCTGGGGATTTTCTCGAAGAACCAAACCGCAAAATATTTGAGTATCTTGCCAAAGCAGGTTTTGATGACGAGACTGCAAAAAATTTTTATGGCATCGCAACGCTGATGGATACAGCATCTAGAACTCCTGAAATTATGAGTAAGGGTTTTATCGAGCATGTGATGGATTTTTATAGCAAATTAGCACGTAAACACGGAACTAAAATCTGGATGGGAACTGGTACTGAGAGCCTAGCACCATATAAACGTGGCGATGGCGCTATAAAAGCTGCTAAAGGTGGCTTAACTAAAGAACAATATATTGCTGCTAGAAAAGAGCAAATTGATTTTGTGCATGATCTTAATAAAAGATACGGACTCAGAGAGAACCCGATGGACCCTATTATATTTCCAGGTGCTGAGCAAAACGGTTTAAGTGATGAAGACAATATCAAGATCTATAAAGAGTTACTTGAGTACTGTGAAAAACAATACGGATATAAATCTGGAATCTTACATAAGCTCGGTTCTCCTTTTAGGGCGGATACTAATTTTGTAAACGAGAATGTACTAGCCGGAGCGGCTGGTTTTGCTCAAGCAGTTAAAACATCACATCCATTGTTAGCTAAACAATTTAAAGATATAGAGACTATCGCTAAAGCTGGCAGTAAAACTTATACGGGTGACGATAGGAATTTTGCCTTAGATTGGCTTTGGGGTGCAAGAAAAGCACTAACTGAAATAAGAACTCAAGCAGAAAAAGAAAAAGGTTGGAGCCCTGCCACACTTGCTAAGAATTTTGGCAGTCCTGAATTTTATAAGTTACTCAAAACCCATAAGCGTAATGGTTACAGCTTCCTAAGCCAAGGCAATGTTCATGCCTTATTGGGTTATATAGGTCTTAATCCTAAACAAACAGTAGTAGCAATCGTAGAGCTCACTAAATGGTTCTATGCTGAACTTGCCGGTCAGAAAGACAGCGCTCAACAACATTTGGATAATTATATGAACTTGATGAGCCCAGCTATGGGCATGTCAACGCAAGTATTTTTCGGCAAAACAAATCCAACTAGCGCATATACTGACTTCGTCACGCGGGCACATCAGTTTAATGGTGTTTTAGATATTCATGAAAATCAACGTCCGCTAAGTCATCGTCAAATGAAATATGCTGATAGCTCTACTGCTCAAAAAGCAATTAATGGTCAGTTGCTTGCTTGGCAGTTCCTGACTGGGGCTGTGGATATTAAAAATGCTAAGCAAATTGTTGAAAGTGCTAAGGCTGCACAGGTTATTGGTTAGTTTGCAACTGCTTTTGAGCTGCTACAAAATATTCTATTGGGGTTTGATTTACACCAAGGACTCGCTCAATAGGTTTTGCTGGCAGTGCCGGTTCTTTTAGAGTCAACCTCCCAGTTTGACGTAAATATTCTTCAAAAGTAGCCCTACCACGTAATTCAGCTCTTGACATTGCAGTATAAAGCCTACTATGTGGTGTGCAGCCTGAGACAAGAGGGCGACCATTCGCATCTGTCATTCTTGTTCGTTTTGTACAGTCTCCGGCTTCAGTACACAGATGAACATCTTCACGATCTGTTTGCACCGAACCATGTTTAAAAACATCTTCAAATAAATCTGGATATGAAAGTGCCATACGCCCCAATCCAAACATCATATAAGGATCTTTTTTAGATATTGCCTGGCAAACATGTGGAAGAAAATCTCTCAAACCAGTTAGACCACTTAGAATAAAAGGCTTTTCTGGGAATTGTGTTCTTAAATAGTTTCCAACATCAACAAGCCTAGCAATGCCATGCAAAGGTTCTTCAGGTGGTAAATTTCCTGGTGTCGGTTTGATTGTTGGTCTTTGAATCTGCGATGAATAATATGGGCTACCTGCTGTAAGGTTAACTAGTTCAACACCCATATCATATAGGTCTTTGATTAATCTTTTAGGTTCATCTAAGTTAATTTTTTTAGCATCTGCGGCATCAGTCCCAAAACTAAATCTTTCAGTAAGATGTGGAGGTTTAAGCATTCCTGGACCTTTCATGTGAGGCACGGTTTCATCTTTCTCTGTCAGAGGAAAGGTATCAAAAGCACTTAACCTAACAGCAACCTTGATGCCAGCTTCATCTTGAACACGCTTAATAATAGTTTTTAGTAATCTGGTCCTATCCTCGTAGCTTTCACCACCATATTTACTCTTAGTGCCATCAGGATTGGTTCTGCTAAATGCTCCCAAAGCTTCATGCAGTAAATAGCCATGACAAGCTTTGATATCTACCATGTCAAAGCCAATCGCTTTAGCTTTTTTAGCAGCTGCAACATATTTATCTACCAATAGATCTAATTGATCATCAGAGAAAACTACAGAATTATCCTCTGCTTTAATACCAACTCGCTTATCAAGAACTGGATGATGGTACATAATCCTAGGTTCTGGTTTGTCATTATGATTGGGTTTTGACCATCTGCCTGAATGGGTTAACTGAAGCACTGTAACCAGATCGTCAGTTCTACCATATTGCTTTTGATGAGCTGCTACAGTTGCATCAAAGAGATCTTTGATAGTGCCTTGTGCACCATCCATTCTACTGTTACATTCGCGCATCGCCGTAGCTAAACCCTGGGCACCAGTTGCTTTAGTTTGATCATATTGTTGACCGTTATCTATGTATAGTTGATTAGGATTTGCTCTTGCTCCAGCTTCTACGGCTGTTGCCTCAAACCAAATTAATTTAGCACCACTTTTACCAAAATCTTCTGCCCTTTTAAAACCTAATCTAGTTGGATAACCAGTTGTAGTTCCATCCCAACCTTCCATTGGATGAATAACAATTTTATTTCCTGGAGTTTTTCCTGCAATCTTGCAAGGCATAGCTTTTGCAAGTGGCGATCCACCTTCTCTTGTCATCAATCCATCTGCAACGGGTAACAATTGATCAATCCCCAATCTCTCAAGTTGAAGTCTAAAAGATTTAAGATCCCCCTTCAAATCACCAATATTTAATGGCACGCCATTATCTGGATGGTATACGGCCATATCTTGCCATAAAGACCTTCTTTGCCAGTCATGTATAGCAGATAATTGTGGGGCGACAGGAGTAGACATCGCGACTTATCTTACCACGATTAACTCATATCTTTATCTTCTTTATCAGAGTTTAAACTTTCACTGCATTCGAAGCAATCAACTTCCTAAGTTCAATTTTTAATTCCGTATCATTATCCACCGCTGATAAAGCCGTAAATCTCTCTATACTTGCAGCCAACTCTGCCTCACTAATACTAGTATCTATGCGCGCTTTATAAATTTTATCCGTGAGTTTAGATTCAACGAACTCACTATCAGTAAGCAGTTCTTCATAGAGCTTCTCACCTTCACGAAGCCCAATAACTTTAATAGGAATTTCTTCAAGACTAAATCCGGCTAGTTTAATGAATTGCTGAGCGAGTTCGTAGATCTTAATTGGCGTGCCCATATCCAGAACCATAATCTCACCATTGTTAGCTTTAGCTGCACCTTGAATCACCAGCTGTGCTGCCTCAGGTATAGTCATAAAATATCTAATCGCTTCAGCGTGAGTGACAGTCAGCGGCAAGCCCTGACGCAGTTGATCTTCCCATACTTTAATCACTGAGCCGCGGCTTCCTAGTACATTACCGAAGCGCACTGCGGTGTATTTAGTGGCAGGATATTTACGCGAAACCATAAGTACGGTTTTCTCAGCAAGGTTCTTAGTGCTGCCCATTATGCTAGTTGGGTTCACTGCTTTATCAGTGCTGATTAGAACCATACTCTTGACGCCGCACTCGCCAGCGATCTGAGCAATATTGCGGCTACCAATTACATTATTGTCGAAAGCTTCACAGGAATTAAGTTCCATTAGATGTACGTGTTTATGCGCTGCAGCGTGGAATATAATATCTGGCTTGAACTCACGTACTATATGCAGTACGCGGCTATAGTTACGAATATCAGCGATCTTAGTTTCTAGCTGCACTTTCCCGCGCAAACTACTTGCAGCTTCGAAAATCGAATTCTCGCCTTTACCAAGTAAACATAAACTTGCAATTTCGCATTTAGAGACTAGCTGCCTGCAGAGTTCAGAACCGATAGACCCGCCAGCACCAGTAACTAGTACGCGCTTACCACTTAAATACTGGATTACATCAGCTTCGTTAAGATCTACTTCGGCGCGCCCAAGTAAATCTTCCATACTTAGCTTGCGGATTTGATCTACGGTAACTTTGCCGCCAGCAAGTTGATCGACACCAGGCAAGACGCGCACATCGATGCCAGTTTCGTTAGCCGCTAGACTTAATTTGCGTTTAAGCTCTTGGTTAGCACTTGGAATAGCGATAATGATTTGTTGAATATTAGATTCGCGCACAACCCGAGCAAGATCATCTAAGTGACCTTTAACAGTAACTCCGCGCAGTATCTGCATGCCAAGCTTCTTAGGATTATCATCTAGCGCAGCTACTATATCTAATCCTTGTTCTGGATGCTCGCGAATGGCTTTAGCAGCTTGGATAGCAGCCTCACCAGCACCTAGTACTAGAGTGCGTTTGCGTCCAAGGCTAGGATCAGTTGAAGCCCGGCGCTCATGGATATTACCGCTACGTACCATGTAGTAACGCAGTAATCTAACACCACCAAGTAGAGTAAGACTTAAAAGGAAATCAATCAACACTACACCATAAGAAAGTGCGTAGAGATCTCCAGCCTGCGGGCTTATTCCTGTGAAGCGCGGCAATACCATTAATAGACTCGGTATGAAAAGAGCACGTGCGAGATATACAATCTCGTGCGAATCGGTGTAGCGCCAGAAACGTTTATAAGTGCCCCAAATTAATAGAGATGCAAGTTTCAAAACAATCACCAGAACTAAGATTTGCGGCAACTGCTCTGTCCAAATAAATTTCTCAGTTGGGGTATTGATGCTACCTTCAAGCCTTATATAAGTAGCAAGAATAAAAGCCGCCAGCAGCAGCGCCAGATCAAGAATTATTCTTAGTAGATTTTTAAGAGAGTACATTTGTTAAAGCCTTAATAAAACGCTTATTCTCCTTCTCTGCACCTACGGTTACTCTTAGAGCGCGCGGACAGACAGCTTTCTGGGCGCGAATAATTAGACCTTGCTTAGCTAAACCTTCAATAATTTCTCCAGCTGGTTTTGCAGTCTTAAATAAAATAAAATTACCGTCGCTAGGATAATGTTCGATCTTAAGCCTGATGAATTCTTTATAGAGTTGCTCGCGACCTTTAGTCACGGTATCTAGCACGCGTTTTAAGTGTCCCTCATCATCTAAAGCCGCTTCCGCCGCTGCTAAGCTTGCACGCGAAACCAAGAAAGGCACCATGATTTTATTATATTCACGCTTAAGTTCAGCCGACATCAGAGCATAGCCAACTCTAAAACCCGCTAGTGCAAAAGCTTTGGAGAAGGTTCTGCCGACTATAAGATTAGGATATCTACTCACTAGATCTACAACTGAACTATGACGACTAAAATCGATATAAGCTTCATCAACGAAGAGATAAATATTGCGCTTCTGAGTTTCGACAGCCAAATATTCAATCTCAGTACGACTAAAAGAATTACCAGTAGGATTATTCGGCGTACATAAAAAAACGATTTTAGTATTGTCTTGAATGGCAGCTACTATACGTTCTGCATCCACGTTGTAAGCCGCTCCAACACTAGATTCTGGGCTATTACGTGCCACATCTATAATCTCAACACCAGCGCGCTCAGCAATGGATTTATAGTAAGCAAAAGTTGGTGATTGAATAACTATGCTGCTTTTAGAATCAAGCAAGAGGCTAGCAAGATGATCAAGCACGCTATCCATGCCATTACCAACTACTATTCCGGCTTTATTAGCATCCACCTTGAACTTGCTTTCTAGTTTGCGTGTAAGACTTTCCGAAAAAGGCTCGCCATAAAAATTACTGCGCTCTAATTCTTTTTGCGCCGCTTTAATTGCGCGCGGACTTGGACCTAAAGTAGTCTCATTACCAGCTAACCTTAGGATCTCAGATTCTTTAAGACCATACTGCTGCGCTACCTCCTCGAAGGTTTTACCGGCTGGGTAAGCTTCAGCGGATAAGATCCAAGAGTTGATAGGAGGCTGAAAGCTCATGCTCTACCATTATACTGACCAGAGTTGTTGCGTAATGCCCGATAACTGCGTTACGCTCGCCCTCGCAATCTTCACTTACGTTTTAGTAAGCTCCGGTTGCTCGGGCTCGCAAGCCTTGTTCTCGAACATTACGCAACAACTCTGTCGAACTTAGTTATAATAATGTTATAATTAATTTAAGTTAAATTAATCTTATCTTTAGTTGTTGGCTCTCAAAGTGGGTTAGAATTTGGCTTTGTCCTTTAGGTTGATTTTGTTAAGCAAGATCTTAACCTAAAGATAATTTACAAATAGTAAAACCAATCGAGGGAAAATTGATGTTCAAAAAAATAATTGGGTCTTTAGTATTAATCGCAACTATAAGTTCAGCAAATGCGGCAGATTATAACAGTGAAATTGGTAACGCGCGCGATAACGCTAACCTTGTTTTATTAGGTCCAATAAACACAGCAGCTTCTTCAAAAATAATTTTCTCTGAAGGTTTTGGGCGCTTTGGTGTCTATAGCGGAATTTCAATTCGCCACAACTCGGCAAACGGCGATTTAGTTTTTGAACGTAATAATTCTACGCCACTCTTATTGCTTAAAACCAAATTGACTGCTGCGCAGTTAAAAACTATACCGAGCTTAGAGCTTGGATCGAATACGTCAGCTTATGCTGTGATTGGTAATTCTTTTATAGGTTCTACTAATGATGCTGTTGCTCCAGCTGCCTTTGGTCATAAGGCTCTCAAAGCTTCTAATCAGTATGCAATAGCTCAGAGTTCTGTTGGTGAGTTGCGTATCAATGCGCCATCAACTAAGACTATTAGTTTCTATTCAAATGCTACTAATAAGCATACCGAAGTAACTGGTGCTGGCGATTGGACTATGATCGGCAAGCTTAACGTGAGAAATACTATTACTGCAACGGCTGGTGAATTCAGTAGTTTGAAAGTTGCTGGAACAACTCTTAATCCAGCGAGTTTCCTTGTTAGTGAAGTGGCGTCTGTCGATAATCTTAAAGATGCTCGCATAGTAGCTAATTCATATAGTACTTATGTCGGTGTTGGTGCTGGTGCTGTCGGTGCTAGTGGTGTTCATAACACGGCTCTAGGTCATAGTGCTTTAGGCAGATCTAGTTCTCCGAGTTACAACACTGCTTTAGGAAGTCTTACTTTAAGTTCATTAACTTCTGGTCAGTTCAATACTGCTGTTGGTCTTGGTGCATTACAAAGTCTATCTACTGGTTCTCAGAATACGGTTGTAGGTCAAGGTGCAATGGTATCAGCATCTAACGCAACTGGATCTACTGCTTATGGTTGGTCAGCTTTATACAGCTTGCAATCCGGATCTAATAATATTGCCATTGGTCTTGAAGCAGGTGACTCGATGAGATCTGGTGATAATAATATTTTTATTGGTAAAGATGTTCAGGGTGCTGCTTATACTGGCAATCCATATAACTTATACTCTGCTACTAATGAACTCAATATTGGTAACACCATCACCGGTAAGCTTGATACTAAGCGAGTAGCTATTGGTAGATATAATCCAATATCGACTCTTGATGTTAATGGTTCTGTGACTATTCGTGGTGGCTCTCCAGCACGTGGTTCTATACTAACGGCTATTGATAAGAATGGTACCGCTCAGTGGTCATCTATCAGAGCAGTTCTTCCACTTGATGTTGCTAATCTTGTTCAAGATCTTAACAAAATTAAAACTGCTATTGGTTATACCGGAGCTAATGGTTCATTACTGTCTATTCCGTTTAATTCAGTGAATGGATTGCACCTAGAAACAACTTTAAATGGTTTTCGTAAGAACATGATGATCGGCGAAAATTTAGCTAAAGGACAAGAAAATCTTTTTGATACATTGTTGATAGGTACAGATGCGCTTGCAAGTGTAGTTCCAGCGTATTCATCATTTAACAACGTTTTAGTGGGACATAAGAATTTATGGGCTACTAGTTCTACTACTGACCCAGAAGGTGCCCAGGATAATATAGTCTTGGGTAATAGAAACTTACGTGGTGTTGCTTTTGAGAACAATATTGCTATCGGTCATCGTAGTAGTTCTGGTTCTAGTGTCTCCAGGTTATATAACAATATTTCATTGGGTTCTAGCTCATTGCAGTCATATGAAGCTGGTAATTTGGTTAGTAATATCACGATTGGTCATAGCGCCATGGGTCGCTTTGCACTTGGCACGGCTTATGAGATGACGAATAACACTAATGCTAAACGCAAGTCTGCACATAGTAACATCGCAATTGGTAACAGAGCATACTATCGCGGATCTGGTAGTTCTAACATCGCTATTGGTAATTCAGCTTATGAGCTTTCTGTTGGCTTAAATAACATCGCAATTGGTATAAGAGCTTTAAGAGCTTCGTCAGTTGAATCGGTGACTAATATTAGTACTAGTTCTACTAAATCTGTCATCCCACAATATAACGTTGCTTTGGGTTCTGATGCCTTATCTGGGACTCATGGTAGTAGCAATATCGCTGTCGGAGATAGCTCTGGCTTGAGCAGTCGTAACGGTGATATCGCAATGGGTAGATTTGCTTTGGGCAAAGCTTCGTCATCAGTGATGAGTGAATACGCGACTACTAATTCTCATAACGTTGCAATTGGTTTTGGTGCATTGAATAACGCTGGCGCTAGTGACAACATTGCAGTAGGTACTCTTGCACTTTCTAGCTTGATATCAAATGGTGATGCTTTAGGTCTTGCTAACGGTAACATAGCTGTCGGACGTTTCGCACTTAAGAACAATACTCGTGGTACTAAGAATATTGTTATCGGTATTGAATCAGGTAATAGTATCGTTAATGGTAGTAATAATATTATTATCGGTCACCATCTCGATGTAATGAACGGCTCAGACATGAGTTCAACACTGAATATTGGTGGCGTTATTGTTGGTGATTTAGTGACTGGTAAAATTGGTATCGGTATAAATAAGCCAGCTCGTACATTGCATATTAAAGATGTAATGCGCTTAGAACCAATAGCTCAAGCACCATTTGATGCAGCTATGGGTGATTTGTTCGTGCATACTTCAGGAGCTATTTGTTTCTACAATGGTACTAATTGGGATAGGTTGAACCTTAAAGGCATCTGTCTCTAAGACGGTAGCCGATATGTCACGAAAAAATACTTGCCAAAATTTCAGTTTGTAGTAAAATAATTCCTAATATGTTCAAACTACTTAAAGTTTTAGTTGTTTTAGTCCTGATTGTGACTCAAACGTCCTGCGCAACCATCGTTGATGGCGGTGATAAGTTCGTGTCTATTAATGTGGAGCCTAGCAATGCAAGAATCCATGTGAAGAGTAATCAAGGTGAAGACTTCGTTAGACAAGGCTCTTTTAATTTAAGAGTTGATAGAAAAGCTTCTTATACTTTGGTTCTTGAATCGCCAGATTATATTTCTGAAGAGATTACACTTAAGCGTGGTCTCAATGGTTGGTATTTTGGCAATATTCTTTTCGGTGGCATTATCGGTTTAATTGTCGATGCTTCAACTGGCAATATGTGGACACCTAAACCTAAGGTAGTTAGTGCCAAGATGGTTAAAAAAGATGGCTCGAATAATAAAGCCTCATCAGATAGATACCCTGATGAAGTTATAGTAGAGTTCCCTATTCAATTACAGCTAGAGGATGGTTCTACTAAGATAGTTATAGTTCCTATCAAATTCATGCAAAAAGCAATGAATGGTACTATGGCTTAGAAATCCATCTTATATCTCTTAGATTCTGAGCTCACAGTATCTGTGTAGGCGATTTCCACAGATAAGGGGTCGCTAGGGTTTAGTATTGTTTTGTAACTGATCTTCTCATCAGGCTCTAGAATAGTTTTCTCTAGCTGGTTTGGAAATTGAGACCCTTCGTTCCATGCTAATTTATTAACCTTATTGTTTTTTGAAGCCATGAAAGGTGTTGCAATTGCAGCTAAGATGGGTGGAATAAAGAATAACCACCAAAATAAAGTTGCACCTATCCACATGCCTCCAATAGCAGAGTTTTTATTTTTATACAAGTTATAAGCGGTCTCTCCACTCATCGCATTTTGAATTTTTATATCATCGATGTTTATAGGATTAGTACCTTTGTTGTGCAGAAAAATCTCATAACCTTTAACGTATTTGCTTAATTTACTTCCTAGTTGAACTTCTTTTGCTGTTAATTCAATAGCTACGGCACTTGCCGTGTCTTCTGCAAAGCAAGGCATATAGCTGCTTTGTAAAGCTATAAATACTGTTAGTAATATTCGTATTAATCTCTTCATAAAGGTACTTGTATCTTATGCCCTGTAAGTACTAAGACCTTTAGCTGAAATATTACTGTTATCTTCTAAGCGAGACGGGTGACAATAAGTTAATTGCTGATCTTAAGATCTGCAATTAGTGCCTTTTTAGTTTTCTCTGATAATTTCTGCGCACTATATCTATAGCTTTCATCTGGGTTCTGTACATCAGCATAGAAACGTATTTCAGCAGTAGTATCATCAAAGCAAGATGGCTCAAACTCGAATATAGTAGCTTTACGATGATCTTTATAGCGTTTAAAATCTTTCATTTTATTTACTGAAAACTTAGCCCAGAAATCATCATCAATAGTGCCAATAACCCGTGTCCGAGGGCGGCATACCAGTCTAACGCGAGCATCTACAAGCTCTGCTTCAAGTACATGCGGGTCTTTCTTACCCGGATTGATATAGGGAATCTTAGAAACAACTAAAACTGATACAGTGTCTTTGTTGAATAAAGGACTTTCAATAATCTGTTTACCAGCTTCTCTTTTATTGCGAGCGGCAGTCATAATTTCAGCTTGATAGGCGGGACCATCTTTAGCGATGGCTTTAATTTTGTAAGGATGGGCAATAGCCTGCGTACCATTTAGTATGCAAGCTGCTAAGAATAAATAGATAGTTAGTTTTTGCATAATAATTCCTCCGCTGAATAATTTATCATATTTTTTCTGCGTTAATAAAATGTTTAGCAAGTGATACTCTGCCACCTCTAAGACCTAGTATGCGCCCGGTTTTAAGCTCTTCAGTACTGTAAGCTACATCATCTGAAACTAAGAATAATTGAGTGCCTTTATGTGCTCTTAGTAATTTAAATATTTCTGGCGCCATATGTAAATCCCCATCAGCGACACTACCGCAGATAGCAGTAACGCTTACATCCTCTCGATGATAAGCACTAAAACCCAAACCTAGCTCTAATCCTTGCACGCTAGCCCAAGCTTCAGCCTCACTACGCGACATAGAGAGAAACTCTAAATATTCAGCACTAGGCTTGCGATGATCGAAGCGACTAGAATTAAGTGGGTCGCGAACTACAGTCATAGCATTAGGCCAGTGAGTTACTAGATCCACGCCATAAGCATCAAAAGCCCTATCTGCCTGATTAGCACTAGCATTGCTATGTCCGTAAGCAACACGCACGCCTTGGCTTTGAAGATATTTAGTGAGAGCACCGTCACTATCTACTAAGGGGCATAGAGTCCAGAGTTTAATTAAGCCAGGATATTTTTCTACTAAAGAGCGCACTTTAACTAAATCAAATTCGCGCAAATGAGCACTAGGGTGAATGCCAGCACGGCTTATATAGCCGCCTTCGACGTGGACACCTGCTAAGTGTGCCCTGTCATCCTGAGCATCGCGAAGGACCCCTTCTTGTTTGAATGGAGATTCTTCGCGAAGCCTGCAGTGAGCGTCAGCGAACTGCTCAGAATGACAATGGTAATAATTACTTATTCTCGCCAAATTCCTATCAATCTCCTCATACGGCGCCGTAATCAGCGTCGCATAGAAGCCTGTAACCCCTTCCGAACCCAGATAGTCGCAAAGCTTCTCTATATCAGCATTTGCGGGCGCCTGCCAAAAGTCACAATGCAAACCACGATCTAAGATAGTTAGCCCATTAACTTGTAAATCGAACATTAAGTTACTCCATGCTCGGTTCTAGTCCATTTACCAACAGTGCGGCTAAATAATATTTTGCGGTAGGTGAGTAAGATCACTACTAGCCAAGTACTACAGAGGTAGGCATTAGTAATTAAAGTATTCAGCACTGCTTGCCAGAATTTTTGCTTCTTATAGATTCTAAGACCATTAAATTGAGTAATAAAAGTTATTACCGAGATTGCAACGGTAATTAACATATAAAAACTAAAACAAGTACTTTGATGAGTTGCCAGCCTAAATAGTTCGTAACTCATATCTAGGGTCAGCCATAGTGGTAGACAGAATTGTCCAAAGAAAAAGAAAGTATCAAATATTTGTGTTAGTGATAAATTGCCTGGTGTAAATAACTGCAATAGATAGTTAAGATAGCGGCGCATACTACCTTCTGCCCAACGTAAGCGTTGCTTCACGAAACCATCCCAGCTAACCACTCCCTCTTCTAATACTATGCATTCTGGGCTGAATCTTATATCCCAATCGTTAACATGCAAGCAAGTTGAAAGATCTAAATCGTCAGTTAGTGTGTCTTCATTCCAGCCACCTATATGTTCTAGCGCTTCACGTTTAATTAATTCACCATTACCACGTAGCTCGGTAGCTCCTCTAACGCTATCGCGTCCCATCTGTAAGTATGTATCCATGGCGTATTCATTGAATTGACAGTAGGTAAGGAAATTTTTCTCTGGGTTGGAGATTACTTTTTGAGCTTGCACAGCTCCAACACTAGGATCATCGAGGTAGCGTACTATTGTAGTGAGAAAATCATCAGTAATGCGCGCATCAGCATCGAGCACGCAGATCACCTCAGCATGGGAAGCAGCTAAGGCATCATTAAGAGCAGCAGCTTTACCAGGGAAAGCATTGGGCTTGCGATTTATATAAGTCAGTTTTTTATTGATTCTCACCACTGTTGCAGTAGTTGTTTCAATACTAGACATGTCGCTATAGCTAGTTTTGGCGCAGTGCATCTCATCCCAAGTAGCATCACTGCTCCTATCATTAATCATATAAATAGATAACTTAGGATAAGTTAAGGCTAATAAATGCTCTAAGGTGCCACGGATAACATTTTCTTCATTATGAGCTGAGACGAAAATATCTACCGTTGGTTGATAACTATTATTCAGTGGGCGTGGATTGTGGCGATGATGGAACTGAGCGAAGAAAGTATAAATAGTATGCAAGAGCATCATTAAAACTATGATCGCTAATATAGTTAAAGATACGTGTGAAGGTAAAGCGGCTAGATATCTTTCAGGTAATAATTCTTCAGCTGCTTTGTTAACTAAGTAGACACCAAAAATAATACTGAAGAGTAGTAATCGATCTCGATTTGTGCCCTGCCATAAATCCTGCCACTTGCGTCCTTTAAGTTTTTCTTTGGCGTGGTTCAAAGTCTCAGTGATCATCGTTTCTTATAATCTTGCCCATCATAGCATGCAGTTCTGGCTGATTTACTGTCCAGGAGCCGTCTTTGGCGAAATCACCAGGCACTAGATAGCCGCTATAATTACGCTTAGGTACTGATTTAAGATTGTTACCAAGACTGAGCATTTCTCTAGCCTTCATATCAGTAAGGAAAAGCTCACTAGCTGCTTTAACTAATTCTGGAGCTTTAGTAATTACAGCTGGTTCGGTGAGTTTTTTAATAGCAGCTCTGAAAAATATTTGCTGGCGTTTAATGCGTCCAATATCACCTTGATCTTTATCTCGATAGCGCAGAAACTTAATCATAGTCTCGCCATCCATCAACTGTTTACCTGGCGCAATTTCTATATGCAAGTTCTGTTTATGATCATGATAACTAAGTTGTTTAGGCACATTGATTTCTACTTTGCCAATTTTATCTAGCAACTTCTTAAAACCTGTAATGCTAAAAACTACCACCTTATCTACTTTTATTCCAAGCAGAGTTTCAACAGCAGTTCTTGCAAGTTGATAGCCACCTAATTGATTGGTGCTATTAATGCGCGCAGGCTTAATCACCCCGCCTCGTCTCTTAAGATAAACTGTGCAGTCGCGCGGCACGCTGACAATAGCGACTCTATTGTCTTTGCGGTTATAGATTATTAGTAGTATTAAGTCTGAGCGCCCATTCCAGTCATCCAGTTTATTAGGCTGCACCACGTCTGTACCCAGTACCAGCACAGTATAGTAGCCATCATCTTCTGGTTGCGGCAATACCACACGGCGCGCAAAATTAAGGGCAAGAACCAAAAGAATAACGCTGCTGCTGATTAATAGTACTCTTGCTACCGACATCTCTTATCAAGATTATAATAAAGTTGTGCTTCGTTTATATAAATTAACTTTTGTTTTTGCCTTCTTATTCTCTTTAAGCGGATGTGGCATGGTGCAGGATCTAATTAACAAGGTTGTACCAGGAGCTATTGATACTGGCGCTGAGATTCCAGTTGGTGATTTCACCGGTACTTGGCAGTTTCAAGATGAGAAGCTTGAGGAAGCTGCTCAAGCCGAGAAAGCCGCTAAGTTAGCCGCTGAGACTCTTGCTGCTGCTAATGGCGCAACAGCTAACGGTGCTGCCGCGACTAAAGAGCCTGAGAAAAAAGTCGAAGAAAAAAAACCAGAAGAGAAAAAATCTTCGAAAAAGAAAAAAGGCGAAGAAGAAACTAAAACTGAAGCACCCGTTGTTGCTGTTGTTAAACCGAAGATAGACAAATCGCGTTTAGTAAAAATAGTTCTACTACCTCTAGATCCCGCTGATGATGTGGGTATTGGTATGCTGACATTTAGAAATATTACTCAGAGATTTTATTGGGAAGCCAAAGGTAATGGTAAAGATACCTGGAATATTCAATTCGCTAAAGACAATAATGTTTACACTAAACTAACTTATGGTTTTGACTTCACTGGCACTTTGCGTAAATCTAGTGTCGGTTTTGAACTTAGTGGAAGCTTGCATATTAGCAATGAAGGTAAAGAAGATGATTATTTCTTAGAAACTTATCGTTATATGTACCCTGAACTAGTAGCACCAGCTGCTGATAAAGCTGAGTTTGTACTTGGTGCCGATATACAACTCAATGGTAAGTACTTCTCTAGTGAGCCTAGTGAGAACGTCTTGAAGTTCACTGAAATTAAATCTCAAAAACAATTCGAAGCTCCTGTAAGTTCAGTAAGAACTGAGGATTCAGAGAATAATGTCTTGACTATTATGGCTGATAAGAAGTGGGCTAAAGGTG
Organism: uncultured Gammaproteobacteria bacterium; assembly: GCA_964597205.1. Classification (GTDB taxonomy): domain Bacteria; phylum Cyanobacteriota; class Vampirovibrionia; order LMEP-6097; family LMEP-6097; genus CAYUFH01. The sequence goes on along the minus strand of CAZQXM010000001.1, from coordinate 33,643 downwards.
AATATCAGCTGTTCCTCACTCGTGGTGGCGAATACAAGAGCAATACCATCACCATTAAGCTAAAATAGCAGAGTTGTTGCCTAATGCCCGATAACTGCGTTACGCTCGTCCTCGCAATCCTCATTGACGTACTATAGTCAACTCCGGTTGCTCGAACTCGCAAGCCTTGTTCTCGAGCATTAGGCAACAACTCTAACGTCATAAACATGAAAATAGCAGTAGTTGGCAGCGGTCATTGGGGCAAAAACTTAGTTCGTAACTTTTACGAACTGGGTGTGCTTGCACAGGTCTGTGATAGCAACCCTAATAGTCTCGCTGTTCTTGAAGAGACTTATCCTTTTATATATAACTCCATAGATATTACGGCGTCCTTTGATGAGGTAGTTGCGCGCAAAGATTTAGACGGCATCGTTATCGCGACTCCAGCAAGCACTCACTATAGACTCGCTCGTCAAGCACTCTTAGCTGGCAAGAATGTTTATGTCGAAAAGCCAATGGCTCAGAATTTTCAGGAAGCTGAAGAATTGGTAGCAATCTCTAAAGAAAAAGATTTGGTGCTAATGGTTGGACATTTACTGATGTATCATCCTGCTGTCAACAAACTTAAACGCCTAGTGGCTTCTGGTGAACTTGGTGAAATACAATACATTAATTCTGACCGTCGTAATTTTATTCGTAGTCACCGCCGTGACAGTAACGTCATGTGGGATTTAGCCCCGCATGATTTTTCAATGATGGCTTATATACTCGGCGCTGTACCTGAGCGGGTGATGAGCGTGCGCGGCTGGGCTAGTGCTGATGATGGTGTTATCGATGTAGTGCATATAGATTTGATTTTCCCTAACAATGTCGGCGGACATATACACAACAGTTGGCTAGACCCGCAGAAACAAGCCTTGCTAACTATTAATGGTAGTAAGAAGACTGCTGTATTGAATGACACCTTTAAAGAAAACAAACTAGAAATTTATAGTCGAACCGCTGATGGCTCTACCACCGTAGAGAAACCAGTTTACTCTAACGATGAGCCACTAAGATTAGAGTGCAAACATTTTCTTGATTGTATTCAGCATAAGCAAGTGCCAACCAGCGATGGTATCAACGGTTCACAGATAGTGCGCTACGTTGAAGAGTGCCAAAAATTATTAGAAGTAAATAGCAGGGAACTGAAAGTCTAATGCGTAAATTCTCGCTCTTGCTTTTTTTAACTTCACTATTGTTGGGTGGGACTTATTACTTCGCTAAATCCCGTGGCTTCGAGCAGTATCGTATTAAGCCACTCGATGCTCAATCCAGTATCAAGAAAAAATATCAGATCAATATTAACCTTGCTAACGCTCGTGAGTTTGAGAACCTGCCAGGCATAGGTCCAGCATTAGCTCAGCGCATAGTAGATGATAGAGAGAAGCGTGGTCGTTTTCGCAGCGTAGAAGATATAAGCAGAGTGAAAGGCATAGGGGCCAAGAAGATGGAGAAGTTTAGGCGCTATTTAATTGCGTGATAAACTAAAATCATGCTCAGCTTCCAAGAACTAGTCTTCAAGCTCAATCAATACTGGTCAGATCAGGGTTGTATCATCATGCAACCATACGACACTGAGAAGGGTGCTAGCACCATGAATCCGGCAACTTTTCTTAGGGTCTTAGATGAGAAGCCTTGGAAAATGGCATGCATAGAACCTTGCCGCCGTCCTACTGATGGTCGTTATGGTGAGAATCCTAATCGCCTCCAGCATTATTTTCAATATCAAGTTATATTGCAACCTAATCCACCCAACACTCAAGAACTATATTTAAATAGTTTGAAGGCTATGGGCGTAAATCCACTTGAGCATGATATTCGTTTCGTCGAAGATAACTGGGAAAGTCCAACACTAGGTGCTTGGGGTTGTGGTTGGGAAGTCTGGCTTAATGGCATGGAGATTACTCAATTCACTTATTTCCAGCAAGCTGGTGGCATAGAAATCAAACCTGTTGCTGCTGAGCTTACTTACGGGCTTGAGCGCATCGCTATGTATCTTCAAGGCGTAGATTCTGTTTATGATCTAGTCTGGCACCGTGATGGCGAGCGAGTGATTAAATACGGTGATATTTATCATCGCAACGAAGTTGAGCAGAGTAAGTATAACTTCGAAGTTTCAGATGCTAGCCGTCTAGCGCGTTTATACACTGAGTATTTCGCTGAAGCTACTAGCTGTCTAGAAGCTAAGCTTGCTATTCCAGCCTACGATTATATTCTTAAGTGTTCGCATACTTTTAACTTATTAGATGCCCGCGGAGCTATTAGCAAGGATGAGCGCCAAAAATATATTCTAGATATACGTTTACTAGCTGAGGCAGCGTCGAAGCTTTACTTAGAAGCGAGCAAGAGTTTGGCTGCAAAAAGCTAGTAATTTAAGTTATGAGACTAATAGCAATTTTTATAACTATATTTAGCTTACTACCAAGTTTTGCTGAACAGCGCGAGAAAAAGCCGAACGATGCTTACTACAAGCATGGTATTTTACCAGCGGCTAAAGGCACCATAATATATAACATAGAAGTAGAAACAGCTAAGCATAACCAAGCACATTTACGTTATGAAGCTTCACCCTTGCAAGAGACGCACCCAACTGTTTTGAAGGACACGGTATCAATATTAGTTATACCTACTAGGGATAAAATACTTCAAGAAGTAGGTGACCGAGGAACTAAATTAAAAAAGGATACTGGCTTAAAAGCTGATTCTTCAGATACAGCAAAAGATATAGCATTGGGTTTGGCTATGGGTGCGGGGTTGGGCATTATTGGCATACCTCTTGCACTTATGTACGATAAAGCAACATACGATAGGACTTATTCGTCTAGTCATCCTAATCAAGATTTACAAAAAGCGATAGTTGTTACCAAAAACGAAGCAGGAGACTATGTAAAAGTTTGTGATCAGGTTTCAATGTTAAGTGATTATCCTTCCAATAGTTTTTTTGAAAAGTTTAGTGCTTACGACTTGAAACGTTTTAGTAAGCACAAGAAACATAGAAAGTTTTCCATAGTTGAATTTGAGCCAACTTGCTTTAATACTGCCGAAAAACGAATAGTAGTTTTTTATACCCATGCCCAATCTCGCCATGGTGGCTATCGTTTCGTTAAATCAACGCTAGATGATGACTTGAAAGAATTAATCGCGAAAGACTTTAATTTAGAATACAAAACTAAGTAAGAGGCTTATGATGACTAGCCTAGATCTATAAAATGCTCTTCGCTATCCACGGAAAATTTCAAGTTTATAATTCTTATCCCTTCAAGCTTTAACTTATCTACTGTTCCAGTATCGAGTTTCTCTGCCCACTCGATAAATAATATTTTAGGAGAAGCATTGCGCAGTAATAATTCCTTGATATCGTAGTAACTCAGAGGCACTTGATAAATATCAAAGTGCAAAAAATCAAAACCCTGACCTTTGTATTCATGCAAGCCAACGAAAGTAGGACTAGTAATATTTGCAGCAATTCCTAAGGCTCTACCCAGCATACGCGTAAAAGTAGTTTTACCGCTTGCCATAGCACCATTAGCTAGGATCAGAATATTCCCTTCAATAGCTAATAGATATTTAGCAAGTTCCCCCGCTGTAGTTTCTGAACTGCTATATCTACCAGTTTTCACTAATTAAGCGGACGAGGTATCTCTAAGCCTTCACCACCAATGGCGTCTAATTGTTGTCCGTCTATAAGCAAGAATACTGGTCTGCCTTTAGCTAGACTAAGAGCGGTTTCGCGTAGCTGCCTGAACCTGACCTGCATACTCTCTGAGCCGCCGCCTACCATAAATTGTGAGCTAACATTTATTTCTACAGCTTCTTTAGTCTCTTTAATTTTGATTAAGCGAGTGCCATCAGGAATCTCGGTATTAAGTTCTTCTCTTCCCCTCTCTTCGGCGCTTGGACCTTTGAAAAGTTCACGCATTGCTGTTTCATATGGACTTTGTCCTTTTGGAACTTTGCGATCTACTGTAATTAAAACTGCACCAAGTTCATCGTTTGCTTTGGTGAAATAAACTTTGACTTTATTATTGCGTCCACCAAATCCAGGCAGAGAATCTATCCCCGAGCAGCCAGCGACTAAAAAACACGCAGATAATAAAATAACTAGCTTTTTGAGCATATACCTTAGTTATTCTAGCAACTTTTCTTTTGGAGATTTTTTGCTATAATTAGCCTTATGATGCGTAAAGTTATTCCAATATTAGTTATTCCAGCCCTATTATCCTTAAGTCCAGCTGTGGCTGAGACTAAATCTAAAATCGGTACTATCAATGCCGCTAAAGTTATGGGTAGCTATGATGATGCGCGCAAGGCTCTTGAAGAGATCCAAAAGGCCGATGCTGCACTCAAAGATAAGATTGCCGCTAAACGTAAACTTATAGAAGATGCCCGCACAGCCAATAAAACTGAAACTGAACTGCAGATGATGGCTGAGCAATTCCAACTTGAAATTGAGCCAGAGGCTAAGAAGCTAGAAGCTGAAAGCAAAGCTAAGAGCGAAAAAGTTCAAACTGCTGTTGAGACTGCTATTAAAGATACTGCTACTGAGTTGAAACTTGATGTAGTTTTAGTTCAAGAAGCTGTACTTTTTGGTGGTACAGATATTAGTGATGCCGTAGTTAAGAAACTTGGTGGAGCTACTAAAAAATAATAATGAGAACAATTTTAATTGCGCTATTGTCTTTAGTTCTATTCGCTCCAGCGGTGATGGCTGAAGAAGCTGCTAGTAAAATAGCTGTGGTTGATATGGGGAGAGTTGGTAGAGAAGCTGCTTCGGTGCAATCTGTACTTGTTCAAGTGAACACAGCTGAGCAATCACTGAATCGTCTGATGCAGACAGCAGAAGCTGAGCTTAAAACTCTCAAAGAGAAAGGTACTGCAGAAGCTGATCTTAAGAAGAAGCAAGCAGAAATTCAAGCATTAGTTGATAAGCGTGTTTCTGAGATTCAAGTAATGAAATCTGCTTTTGATCTGAAGATTAAGAATGATATTAAAGCTGTTGTTGATGCCTTGGTTAAAGAGAAGTCAATAGATCTAATTCTTGATAGAGCTTTTGTTGCTAGTTCTGGTCTTGATCTTACTGATGAGTTTATTGTTAAGCTTGAGAAGTTAAATCCTCCAGCAAAAACTGCTAATTAATGCCTAACCTTGATTTAATATCCAAGACTAGCTCTGCTCAATTGCAGGGGAATCCGGCTATCGAGATTAGTGCCATTGCAACTATGCCAGAACTAGCAGTAGCTTCTGAGATAGCTTTTGTTTTTCCGGATAAAGGTCCTAAAGCCCTTAAATTAATAAAAACTACTAAGGCAACAGCTTTGGTGCTTTCTAGTAAATTGCAAACTGATGAACCTATGCGAAAGTTTATTCGTGAGAACCCGAATATTAATTTCCTTTTTGTCGAGAGACCGCGCTATGCTCTGAGTCAAATCATTAGATTATTTGCTAAGCCTAGATCTATTCCGGCGCGTGGTGTGCATGCTTCTGCTTGCGTAGATGTTACTGCGGCTGTCGATGCTTCTGCTTGCATCGGTGCTTTTGTTTATATTGGTCCAAGGTCTAAGATAGCTGCTAATGTGGTTTTGATGCCGCGAGTTACTATTGGTGCTGACGTTAGTATTGGTGCTGACTCTGAGCTGCACCCAGGTGTGGTGATAGAAGATGCTTGTATCTTAGGTGAGCGAGTAATAGTGCACGCTAATTCAGTTATTGGTTCTGATGGTTTTAGTTATACCACTAGTGAGCCAAGTAATCTGGAGAAACTTAAAGCAGCTAATTTTAGTTTTAATACTGAAAGACAAATCCAATACAAAATTCTATCTGCTGGTAATGTGATTATTGGTGATGATGTCGAAATCGGTTCCTGTACTACTATTGATAAGGGTACTTTAGGTCCTACTTATATTGGTGCTGGCACTAAGATTGATAATTTATGTCAAATCGCGCATAACGTAAGTATCGGTAAAGATTCTATAGTGATTGCTAATACTGGCATTGCTGGTAGCGCTAAGATCGGTGATAGAGTCACTATCGCTGGTGGGGCCGGTGTTGGTGATGGCGTTGAGATGGGTAATGATTCTGTGCTTGGTGCTTTCTCAGCGGCTAATTCTAATATCGATGCTTTTATGCCGATGCTAGGTACTCCTGCTGTACCTTATGGTGAGTATATGAATAGACAACGCGCATATATTAGATTACCTAAAATTAAAGACGAGGTAGCAGCTTTGCGTAAGGAGTTGGATGAACTCAAAAAAGCCTAGTATTTTTTGTTTCGTTGGTACTAGACCTGAGTACATTAAAACTTATCCGGTTATTAAGGCTTTGCGTGCGATAGATAGCGTCGAGAGCTATCTAGTAGAAACCGGTCAGCACAGCAAATACGTGACCGACGTCACGTATTTGCGCTTCCCACCACTAGTGCAAGATCTAAGCTTTTCCTCTCCCTCTACCCAACTCGCCGACCTTAGCGTCGCTCTTCTAAGCGCCGCCACTAAATTCCTCTCTGAACATAAACCAAGTCTAGTTATGGTTCAAGGCGATACTCAGTCGGCAACTCAGGTTGCTTTAGCTGCTTGGTATTTAGGAATTCCTGTAGCGCATATAGAAGCTGGTCTGCGCACCTATGATGTTACTCAACCTTACCCAGAGGAATTAGGTAGACGTACTATAGATCATTTAGCTGCGCTTAATTTTGCGCCGACACCTTCAGCGATGGATAATCTAAGTAATGAAAAAGTACAAGCCAGATGCTACCTTACTGGCAACACAGTAGTTGATGCTTTGAATTTTAGTCTTGATAATTTAGCAGAGTTAGAGACTGATGGAAAACCTTATGTTTTGGTTACTGCGCATCGCCGCGAAAACCAAGCTAAAGTTATCTCAGAATTGGCTTTGGCTTTAGAAACAACCGCTAAGGATAATCCGCATTATAATTTTATTGTAATTAAGCATGCTAATCCTATTGCTAACGGCCCCTTCACCGAGCTTGAATCTAAAATAAATCTGGATAATATCAGGTTCTTAAATCCTCAAACTTACATTGATTTTCTCTCTTTACTAGCTAAAGCGAGTTTTGTTATTAGTGATAGTGGTGGCATCCAGGAAGAAGCGCCATACTTCGGCGTGCCAGTTTTAGTTCTAAGAGAGATTACTGAAAGAGTTGAAAGTCTTCTACTTGGTCTAAGTAAACTTGCTGGAACTAATGCTAAAACTATCAGCCGCAACATTAACGAGTTAATTCAAGATCCACTAGCTTTAGTGCAAATGCGTTTAGCGATCAAAACTAATCCAGGTATTTATGGTGACGGCAAAGCTAGTGCTCGCATAGTTAAACATTGTTTGGATTTTTTATCAGTAAGCAAACCGAGTGAGCAGCAATCCCCTCTTCCTTGCCAGTGAAACCCAGTCCCTCAGTGGTTGTAGCTTTAATATTGATTTGATCAAGCTTAATTTTTAATACAGTAGCTAATTTGGTGCGCATCTCTAAAATATAAGGTCTGAGTTTTGGTTTCTCGGCTACTAAGGTGATATCGATATTTGAGATTCTATAATCAGCAATTAGACTTAAAGTTTTACTAAGCAGATCTAAACTACTAATGGCTTCATATTGTTTATCGCTAGGCGGAAATTGACAGCCAATATCCTCTAAACCAGCAGCACCTAATAAAGAATCAATAATGGCATGCACAGCAACATCAGCATCAGAGTGGCCTGAGAGCCTACGCGGATAATCTATAGTCACTCCGCCAAGGATCAAACCATCTGTATTACGATTTGGATATTTAGTTTTGAACTCAGCAAGCTCTAGAAGCTGATGGGCGTCGAAACCGTGGCCTATTTTTAGTTCTGGGAGCATAGTAATAATTATGCCTTATTGATAGACTATAGATGTATGAATAAGCGCCTCAAATTACTCGTGATAATCCCCTTGACTCTAAGCCTAATAGCTCCAAGTCTTGCTCGATCTAAGGCAGTTCCACCTAAAGCTTTGAGAGATGTTCCGGCGAATCATTGGGCAGCTGATGAAGTGCGAGAACTTTATGAGAGTGGCGTAATGGTTGGTGATCCTAACGGTGCTTTTCGCGGTAATACTCCTATCACTCGTTATGAGATGGCGATAGCACTATCTAATCTTATTAGTAACAATAATCGTGAACTACTAGAGGATAGAGAAGATTTAGCTAGCCTAGTTAATATCATGGAGCAATTCCAAAACGAACTTAGTGCTATTGATGCAAAACTCAGTAAGATCAGTTCAGAGCTTGGTATTGTCTATGGCACTGTTGGTGCGGTGCAAGAGCAGAGCGAAGAAGTTTCTACTAAGATAGATGCAACTGGTGCTGAGATTGCTGTAATTAAAGGCGATGTTGAGAAGCTCAAAAATCGTGGACTTATATACGGCACTCTTATTAAAGGTGTAGCTAATGATGCGAACACTGCAGCCAAAGGTATCGTCTATGCTGCTAAGAAAATTACTAATAATGACGATAAAGGTAAAAAAGATTTTAATAGAACTAAAGAAGTTGATGCTGAAGTTATAGAACAGGTAGTGGTGCCATTACCTGCTAAGGCCGCTGTAGAGACTGTTACTAAGACTGTTAAAACTGTTACAGAGGTAGAAGAACCTCAAGAAGAGGCTCCAGTTATAGAGGCAGAACCAGAAGCAGAGCCAGCTCCAGTCACTCCACCGGTTGTTGAGACCAAAAAAACAGTTAAAAAAACAACAGTAGAAACAAAGGTTGAAACTAAAAAAGTTGAAGAACCTAAACAGGTAACTCCGATTCAAGATACTGGTACTCATAGTTATGTGCCGCGCATGCAGACACCACCTTTGCAGCGCAGTGCAGCACCAAGCTATGAAACAGCTAAAGCTCAAGCACCTAGTCCTAAAGCAACAAAAGTTGAAGATAGTCACGAGTATCACAGTAGCCAAGAACTTGACGGCGAGCTTATCCAAGAAATCCACCAAACCTTGCAGGAGATGCATTAATGTCGGATCTTAGTAGTAGATATATTTCTCGTAAAGAAATTCGTGATCAGTTAAATATTACTGAAAGTGTTTTGGTTAATTACGAGAATCAGCTTGGTATTGCTGAGCCGCAACAGTCTTATTACTATACACTCGCTAGAGCCATAGCTAAAATCCATGATTTAGTGCTTAAGGGTATGAGCTTGCATGATATTCGTTATCTAAGTCTCTGTGCTGAGCAGTATAGTGAGATACTACCGGCGCTTAGTCAATTCGCTGAACTCTCACCACTACGCTATCTTGGTGAAGCAGTTAGACAATATCAAATGATTATAGAAGAGTTTCAAGCGCGTGAATCACAGCAGAGACTCTCTATCGATCAGCTTGAGCATAATATCGCTTCATTAAACTTGCAAGTCGAAGACAACTATATATTTAGCCGTAAGCTAGAGCAGCTAGAGCGTGATAACGCCAAATACAAAGCTCAAGCAGAGGCTAAACAATTAGAGATAGATGATTTGAAGTCTATTGTTGCGCGACTTGATAGTAGAATCGCACCCGACGGCGCGATTCTGCGCTCACCACGCGAGTGCAATATCTAAGCGTTTGCCTTAAGTAATTTCACCTAGTCCAGGTGATGGATAATTTTAGACTTAGTTAATCCGATAGTTATATAAGTAGAGTTAGAATATCTCTATTAATATGCGTAGCTGGCAGCTTAATCTAAGCACTTTATTATTAGCCTTATTTAGTTCGGCAGCTATAGCTACTGAACGCGCAGATTTAACTCAGCTTGATATACAGTACGGAGATAGAGCGCCGCTTAAGCTTTACGCTAATAGCAAGTACTCAATCAAGGTGCTAGGAGTCCCTACTGAAGCTTATTTGGCACAGATCATGCCAAGATTGCGCACTGATTTTATCGAACTGCGTATCCTAGGTGAGCGTAGTATTGAAATTGATGGTCCTAGTCTTAGTTTTGGCTTGCAACTACCGCAAGCTCAGAAGAGATCTCAAGCAGACTGTGATTTAGATCCTAATAGTGTTAGCGTCTGTTCTAATGACGATTACGTAAACTATGGCGAACTGCGCATCAAGACTTTTACTAAAGTTAGTGACAGTTCATACCTGCCGCTTGAAGACTATGTTATTCCCGTCCAAAGCACTTTTTGTTTGGAGCATAAGCCGGTTTGTGGTTTACTAGGCGGAGCTAAGAAAACTTATTCTGATACTTGCGAACTTGGTAAAGCTGGAGCTGAACTGCTCTACGAACATACCTGTCAGTAAGCGAAATGGCACTTTTCGCCTAGTATTCTACTTTAACCAAGGTTAACCCTTCCGCCGGCGCCATCGCAGTTCCTGACAACTCTTCACCCTTGCCAACAGCAATTAACTCTGCGACAATCTTGCGCACCATATGTCTAAGAAATCTATTAGCGCGAATTTTATATTTAAAACAAATCTTGCTTTCTTTAATTAGCTCAGACTCATAGATAGTACAGAGATAATTAGGCTTAGCAGCTTCACCAGGTTCAAGCTTAGTGTATTTAAGAAAATCATGAGTGCCAATAAAACTTTTAGCGTGATTAGCCATAGCATCGAAATCTAAGGGTTCTTTTTCCCAAGCTAAGCTATCTAAGCGCAATACTGGTCTTGCTCTGCGGTTAAAGATTTTATAGAGATATTCACGTGACTTAGCATCGAACCTAGCGTTAAAGCCTTCAGCTACTTCGGTAATAGAGGCTACTGCTATATCTTCAGGCAAGATGCCATTGAGTGAAATTAGAAATTTATCGGGGTTAGTATCCAGATTTTCTAATTTATGTTCAGTTTTAAAATTCACCACTTGCCCTAAAGCATGCACCCCAGCGTCGGTTCGACTTGAGAAACTAGAGCTAATGGCTTCTCTAAAATATATTGATAGCGCCTTTTCTAGCTCGCCTTGAACGGTTCTAAGATCTTGATTGTTTTGAATTTGCGAGCCGCAGAAATTCGCGCCATTATATTCAAGGCTTAGTTTATAGTTGAACATTAATTATGACTGCTTAGATACTACTACAGTCGCTGGTCTTACAACCTTATCTCTTAGTTTGAAACCTTTTTTAACTACATCCACGATAGTACCTTCAGTTTTAGTTGCATCCACTATGCTGCTAATTGCTTCGTGCAACTCAGCGTTATAAACACCACTGGTATTGATTTCTTCTAGTCCAATACCCTGCAAAGACATTAAGAGTTGAGCTTTGAGCATCTCTATGCCTTTAACTACTTCTTCGATCTTCGTATTAGGGTTGATACTTTTTAGTGCGAACTCGCAGTTGTCTATGGCAGGCAATATCGCTTCAATAGTAGTGACGGCAGCGTATTTGTAAGTATCTTCACGTTCACGTTGCATGCGCTTTTGCATGTTTTGTTGGTCCGCCCAGATGCGTTTATATTTATCATCCAGTTCAGCGAATTCTTGTTTAAGTAATTCGAGCTCAGTGGGAGCAGTGGCGCAGCTATTAGTTCTTAAATCCTCAGCTTTACTAGCCACAAAACTATCTTCGTTTTTATGTAGGTTATTTAAGTTGTCTTCGTTTTGAGTCATATACACAGTTTAGATTTTGCATTCGCCTTGAAAGCGCAGAAATGTGACTGACGTCACATTTCTGCTATTATAACAATAATCTCTATCATCTCAGCACAATGTCATTTATTGGAAACACCGGTCCCTCAGTGCAGACTCGTACATATGCTTTCTCGCCAGGCTCTGGCTCGCTAAGATCACAAACACAAGCAAGGCAAGCTCCAACCCCGCAACCCATACGCTCTTCCAGTGAGATGAAAGCAGTTTTCTCTGGATTAATATTTTTTTGCAAAGCTTTAAGCATGGCTGTAGGACCGCAGCTGTAGAGTTGATCCCAAGAGCCGACCTTATCAAGAAGGTCTGTAACTAGACCGGTTGAGTAATGTAGATTTTGCACTTGTGGTTGAGAGCGCATAATCGACACGTTGGTGTCGATTATGCTAACGTAAGTCTCCCCAAGTTCAGCAAACTCTTCAGCATAAAAAACATCTTTAGCTTGATTAAAACCAATAATAGTTTTAACTATAACTCCGCGCTCTTTAAGCAAACGTCCTAAATAATATAAAGGCGGCACACCAATACCACCACCAATTAATAGTGCGGTGCTACCAGGAGCGGAGGCATTCAAATCAAAACCATTACCCAGGGGGGCTAGCATATCAAGACTATCGCCTTCGTTATATGCGCTCAATAAACTAGTGCCTCTACCCTCAGCTCTATAAAGCAAGACCAGCTCATTCTTCCTAACATCACAAATACTTATAGGTCTTCTTAATAATGGATCAAAACCGCCTGAGCACTTGATATGCACGAAGGCACCAGGTTTAAAATTACTAAAATCACCAGCAACTACTAGTTCGTAAATCTTATCTGCGATTTCGCGATTTGATTTGATGATAGGGTTGATCAACTTGGTCATAGGGGTTGTTTCGTGATGTTCGAGAACAAGGCTTGCGAGCCCGAGCAAGCGGAGTTTATTTTTGTGAAGGCGAATTGCTGATGAGCTTGCTCAATCAGCTGAGCCAAACAAAAACAAGGCGAAAGCCTTACTGAAACGTAAACGAGCATTGTGAGGGCGAGCGTAACGCAGTTATCGGACATTACGAAACAACCTCATTGATACTTAAAAAATCTCCGGCTAATATCCCTTCCAGTATCGCCATACGCACGGCTACACCATTAGAGACCTGACAATATATTAATGAGCGCTTAGACTCAACTAGATCACCATCAATTTCTATGCCGCGATTGAATGGGGCTGGATGCATAATCATGGCGTGTTTTAACATATGCAGTTCACGTTTTTTATTCAAACCATATTCTTCTAAATAGTTCTCGTAAGAAATACTGCCAAGATGTCTTTCTTTTTGTACGCGCAACATCATCACCACATCAGCAGTTTCTATGGCTTCATCCATACCTACTAGGCGGGCATGACTTGGCAGACTACTTGCTTCTGGCATTAATTGTGGCGGACCACTAAGCATTACTGTCGAGTCGAACTTGCCAATACCGTTAATGTTGGATTGTGCTACCCGACTGTGTTTGATATCACCGATAATAGCGATCTTCAGACCAGTGAGTCTACCGAAATGTTGCCTAAGAGTTAATAGATCCAATAGACCCTGAGTTGGGTGTTGATTGCTACCGTCACCAGCATTGATGATAGAGAGATTTACCGAGCGCGCCATCTCCTCTAGTCCTCTTTCTTCAGGGGTGCGAATCACGGCTGCTGATACTCCCATCGCTTCAAGAGTCTTAAGTGAGTCGTAGAGAGTTTCACCTTTCTGCACGCTGGAGTTAAATGGGTGAAAATTCAGAACGTAATAACCAAGGCGCTTAGCGGCTACCTCGAAAGAAAATCTGGTTCTAGTACTAGCTTCAAAAAACAAATTACAGATGATCGGATTATTATCAAGGCGCGGCGTGTAAGAAAGTTGGTTATTAGGTTTATGTGCCCAATGATCGCCACGATCTAATATCGCTTCTATCTCCGCGACACTAAGATCATTAATCGATAGTAAATGTTTTTTACTTAATGTCATCATGCTATCCAAGCCCCACCTATAACCCGGTCACCATCACCGTAGAAAGCCATGGCTTGTCCAGGAGTTACTGCTTCTACTGTATCTTCGAACTCGACACTAACGCGTCCGCCATCTTCAGGATAAACTTTAGCTGCAACTGGGCTTGAGTTGTAGCGTATTTTTACACGAGCATTAAAATATTTTTCGCCAAGTAAATCTGTTTCCATTTCAGCATCACCAATAAAATTTGCATCTTTACCAACTGCTCTTTGAGAAAGGAGTTCACCCTTAGTGCCAACATAAACTGTATTAAGCTCAGGATCTATTTTTACTACATAGAGCGGCTCCGAGTAAGCGATACCTATACCTTTGCGTTGACCGTAAGTATAATTAAAGCTACCTTTGTGTTGACCAAGCACAGTACCATCACTAATCAAAACTATATCGCCAGATTTTTCACCTAAGATTCTAGTTAAATAGTCAGAATTAGTCATGCCAACACTAACGAAGCAGATATCTTGCGAATCTGGTTTGTTGGCTACAGAAAGCTGAGCCTCTCTTGCTATCTGCCTTACAGCATCTTTCGCCATATCAGCTAAAGGAAATAAAGTGTGAGCGAGTTGTTTTTGACTAAGACCCCAGAGCATATAGCTTTGGTCTTTTTTATCGTGGGCAGATTTATAGAGAATATACTCGTCAGTATTTTCTATACGCCCATCTTCACGCATCGTTCGATGCGGATGGGCTAGTTTTACTATGCGTCCATAATGTCCAGAAGCTAAATGAGTAGCACCAAGCACGTTGATACTGTAATCCAAGAGATGTCCCCATTTCATATCGTTGTTACAACTAATACAAGGGATAGGAGTTTCACCACGCGCGTATGATTCGTGGAAGTCTTTAATGATGCCTTTTGCGAAAGCTTCACGCAGATCTACGGAATGATGTTCGACGCCAAGTTGATCGCAAATTCTAACAGCATCAACCATACCAGTATCGCAGCAGCGACCAGTGCCAGCAATTAACCAAGCTGTTATACCAACTACATCGTAGCCAGCTTCTTTAAGTAAATAAATCGCTACAGAACTATCAACGCCACCACTTAAAGCAACGGCGATTTTCCCTTTCTTGGGATCTGGTAAATAATTAGCCGGGCCGGTAGAGGCACTGGCGTATTTACTTAAGATGCTGTCCTGAATGAGCATTTCTACCTATTTAAATCTCGATCTAGACTTTAGAGCCTAGCTAAAGCTCCAAGCTAGGTTATATAAAGTATCTTGACCTAATCAATAATAGCAATTTTTAGTCGTTTGGTGGGTGCTGGTGAAGGGTTAAATAATACAGCAAATCTAGCCAGAATAGCCTGTTTATGGGCTTAAAGTGCTTACCATGCCAGAATTTGGTCGAATATCTAGTTCGCAAAAATACTCTCTAGCACAGGATCATGTGCTGATGAATCAGCAAAGTCTTTTTGAGGATACTCAGCGTATGAATCTCGGTAAACGTAGGTTGTCTATTTATGAAGATCCTCTAGCAGCTCTTAAGAGTCAACAATTTACTAGCAACATTAAGCGCAATGCTCACTTAGATGAAGTTCGTGCTTCAAGCAAGTCTGAACTTGAGATTGCTGAAAGCAGTTTATCAGGTTTACAAGAAGTTCTAAGCAAGATGAAACAGGATGCTGTTCAAGGTACTAACGCTACTATGGGCTCAACTGAGCGTGCTGCTTTAGCTGAGCAGGTTCGTAACCAAGGTCTCAATATTATTCAATTACTTAATTCTAAAATTGGTAATAAATATATTTTCTCTGGTGTTAGTAGTGATCAGAAAGCTGTCACTCTTCAAGAAGGTGCAGATTTTCGTTCAGCGTTGTATAGAGGCGGAGAAGGTTCTATCGCTGAAAGGCAAGTAATGGGTCTGCAGACTAGTGTTGATCTTACTGAGCTCTTAACTGCCGAAGGTACTTCAGCTGGCACTACTGGTACAGGTTTAAACCCAGTTGCTACTGGTCAAATACGCTTAATTATTGATGATGGTAATGGTAATGTCAGAGATACTGGTGACATTACTTTTAGTGGTAGCAATCTTGCAACCATGGTTACTCGTATTAATAATGCGTTTGTTACTGCTGGTGGTAGCGGTGCGATTGCTAGGCAGTATCCTACAGGCTATTTAAATCTAGATACCAGTTTAATTACGGGCAACTCCACTAATGGTCAAGCGCGAATCACCGTTAGACCAGGTACTACTGTTGGTACGGCTATCACTAATACTGGGCTTACTGTTGGAACTTATCGTGGTACTGATGGTAGTCTGCTAGATACTATAAGTAAACTTGAAGCTGGTTATCGTTTGAATGATACGGCGATTATATCGAGTGCACAAACAGATTTAGATTCTAATATTTCTCGAGTACTAGCTAAGCGCGCTGAATTAGGACATCTCACTAAACGGGTCGATGCGCAAATGAGTTATGAGGCTGCTGAAAAAATCAGTCTAGAAGTTAGACGTTCTGATAATGATGATATCCCGGTCGCTGAAGCGATTAACGCTATCACCAAATCTCAGAATGCCTTGAATAGTACTTTGGATATTTCTTCAAGAATATTCTCTCAGAGTATTTTTGATTTTCTTACATTTTTATAAATTATGGTCGAACGCTTAAGCACTAATCAACTAGTAAATATACTCACCGAGCAAATCGCTCGCGGTCAGAATAAGCTGTTCGGTCTTACTAGCAAGCTTAGTACCGGCAAAAACTACAACTATGCTTATGAAGCACCGATGCAGGCTGCTAAAGCACTGGTAATCAAAGGTGATATCGAAGCTAATAAGCAACGTGAAGCTAATACTGGTTACGCTAAACTCGAACTCGATTCTGCCGATGGCGCTTTAACTGCGATTTCAGATTTGGTGCGCAAAGCACGTGAATTGATCGTCTCTGCCAGCAATGGTACTAGTGGAGCTGCTGAAAAAGTATTACAAGCCCAAGAAGTTCGCCAGTTAGGTGAATTGATGGTGTCGATGGTTAATACCAAAGCTGCTGGTAAGTATATTTTTTCTGGTATTCAAGGGAATGTTCCACCGCTAAAACTAGCTACTAACGCGGCTTTCACCTCAGCTGTCTATAAAGCTGGCGAGTCTGACCTAGGTGAAAGATCTTATGATGGCAATCAGTCTAGTGTAAGTCTTAATAATCTATTACGATCTTCAGCTAGCTCTGCTGAAGCTACTGGTGTCATAGTCAATCCTAGTATTAGTGCTGCTGGTACTTTGAAATTTACTGTTAATGATGGTGCCGGACGTATTACTACATCTACTGTGACTCTTGCAGCCGGTGACAGTCTTAGTAGCGTCATTACTAAAATCAATGCTCAGTTCCCAGTTGATGGTGGTCTTGGTTCTATTGCTCGCAATAGTCCAACCGGGTTCTTAAATCTATCTACTAGTTTGCCTATCGGTAGCGCTACCGGTTCAACCGCTTCAATAACTATTAGTAATGATTCTTCTGAGTCTGTGCTTAACGATTTAGGATTGAAGCCTAGTGTTACTACTGGTGGTAGCTCAGGACTTTTAAGTATGTTCGCTAGTCTAGAGAGTGCTCTTAACACTAATAACGTTTCTACTATTCAAAGTTTACTTACTATTGCTGATTATAATTTAGAGAAGTTGAGTAATATTCGTGGTCAAGTAGGATCTCTTGCTAACAAATTAGAGTCCTCTACTGCTTACGAGATTGATTTAGGAGCTAAGCTAACTAAAGATCTTTCTAATATTGAAGATGTTGATATTGCTAAAGTTGGTCAAGAATACACTAATGCTCAAACTGCTTTGCAGGCTGCAATTCAGACTTCATCTAATTTTTTTCAAACTAGTTTAAGAGGATTAGCAAGTTTCCTCGGAGGATAATAAATTATGGGTAGTAATTCACTAGGAGCATTAAATATAAGTTTAAGAGCTATGGACGCTGCTCAAGCCGGTATTAATATTACTGGTCAAAACATTGCGAATGCCAATACTGAAGGTTACTCTCGTCGTATTGTGACTTTTGAAGCTGACGAGATGAATGTTCGTGGTTTTAGTACGGTCTTGCGCAATGGAGTTAAAGTTTCAAATGTTGAGAGAGCTAGAGATATGTTCCTCGATAATCAGTATAGAGTGCAGAACTCTAGGCTTGCTCATTCCGATCAAATTGCTCAGACGAATATTGCAGCTAACCAAATCTTAGGAGAGCCTAGTGATGCAGGTATTAGTGCACGAGTCAGCGATATGTATAATGCGGCAAGTGATCTTGCTGCTAACCCACAATTAAGCAGTGCTAAAGTAAACTTCGTTAACGCTGCTAAGACTTTGGCTAACACTATTAATCTGGTGGATTCTAATCTGAGTAGTATGAGTGCTGATCTAGTAGAACCTGGTAGTGGTGCTATTCCTGTAGCTGTTAATGAACTTAATGAATTATTGAGTCAATTCGCTGAAATTGCTAACCAAGTTGCCGCGCAAGATGATAATGCTCCTGATATTAGTTATTTGCAGGATAAACGTGATTTATTGCTCGACAAAATTAGCAAGTATATGAACTTTACTATTCATCGTGATGGTGCTGGTGAATTTACTTCACTCGGTATTAGTTATAATGCGAGCGAAGCTAAAGTTACAGGTTCTGTTGCCTTTACTAATCCTAGTAATAATATTTCTCCAGCTATCCTTGCCGCTTCAGGCAATAACACTTTGGAGCTTAGCGTTAATAATGGTAATGGTACTGCGGTAGGTCCTTTTACGGTTAATTTCGATGATAACTCTACGGCTACGGATATAGTAAATAAAATCAATAAAACTTTTGCTGCTAATGGTGGTTTCGGTAATATTGCGGCTCTGGATGCTGATGGTAAGCTGATCCTACAGACTGCTAATATGCGCGGAGCATTAAGTAATTCTGATGCTGAAGTAGATATAATTGGTGGTTCTGCTTTAACAGCTCTAGGACTTACGGCAGCTACTACTAATGGAGAGAATGCTGATGAATTAACTGTAGTTGGCACAGCTGGAATCTTTTATAAATTCCAAATGGCAGAAGGTAGCGTTGATAATGGTGTAGATCCATATAGACTTGAAATTATTACCAGTGATGATGCTGCTACTGTTCAAGGTTCGGTGCATAACTTTAAAGGTACATTGGGCGGACTCTTTGATTCGGTGAATAAAGAAATTCCAGAACTCAGATCAGAGCTTGATGCTTTTGCGATGACACTTAAAAACAATGTTAATCGCCTCTTGAATCTTGGTTATGATGAAGCTGGTGTTGCAGGTTCAAATCTTTTCGAAGGTTATTCTGCTGCAACTTTTGCGGTGGTTGATGCAATTGATGCAGACCCTAGTTCTATTAACCCTGGTCATAGTGGGGCTTTTGGTGATGGTTCTATCGCTAACGCCATTGCTGATATTTTCTTCGGTAATTCTGCTGTGGTTAGTGATGGTGTTAAATCAGACCAGTTATATATAGATGCTTCGAGTACTAGTACTGTTTTAAGTACTATGCCAGTGGTGCCTGGTGATGATTTTAGAGTGGATGTTCGCGGTATTATTGACGATAACGGTATAGATGTTAATGCTGGCACTAATGGATATGGTGGTGGCAGTTTAGTACAAATTGAGTTTATTGATGCTGATGGTAATGTCTTAGGCTCAGCCATTAACCTTACAGGCACTCAAGGACCGCCGACAGATAAAGTTAGTTATAGTGGTGACGTACCTACTGACGCTGCTTTTGTTCGTTTGAAGATGAATGCTAGTTTCCGTGATAGTACTTTAAGTAATAACGAAGGCTACTTTAATATATCTATTTACCAAGGTAATGCTAGTGAATCTAAAGTCGCACGTAATATTAATTCAGCCTATAACCAAGTAGTCGGAGAATTTGCTACTAGGGCCAATTTCGCTGAGCAAACTGCTGATATAGACTCTGCTCAAGTTAGCCAGCTTAAGAACAAGAAAGAAAGTGTTTCGGGCGTTTCACTAGAAGAAGAAGCTTCCAACCTGATAAGATTCCAAAGCGCATTTCAGGCAGCAGCAAGGGTTATGAACGTTGTAGATAGAATGATGGAAGAGATCACTAATCTATTAAGATAAGAGTAGACGCGTTAATTAGATTGTGCACTTACTGTTTAGAGCGCAAAAACGTGACGTATGTCACCTTTTTGCTATGCTAGAATCATATCTGTACGGAATACTGCTGAACGAGAGATTTTTTCTCCGACACATGCTTCCAGATACTTAAGGAGAAAAAATGTCAAGTAATAAATTGTACGTAGGGAACCTAAGCTACTCAGTAACATCAGAAGAACTAAAAGAACTTTTTAGTCAATCAGGCGAAGTTAGTGATTGCAGAGTAATTGAAGGCAAAGGATTTGGCTTCATAACTTTTGCATCAGCAGAAGGCGCTGGAGCAGCTAAAGATGCTCTTAATGATCAAGAGTTCAAAGGTCGCAAATTGAAAATCGATTTCGCACGTGAGAACCAAGGCGGTGGCGGCGGCGGCGGTGCTCGTCGTAGTTACGGCGGCGGCGGTGGCGGCGGCTACGGCGGCGGTGGTGGACGTGACCGTGGTGGTTACGGCGGTGGCGGCGGTGGTCGCGATCGTGATCGCAGTAGTTCTAGATACTAAATTCTAAAAATGAAAAGCCCTCGAGAAATCGGGGGCTTTTTTTTTGTAGTCATTGTGAGTCGCTCCGCTTGTCATTGCGAGCGAAGCGAAGCAATCTATTACAACTAGCCGAGATCCTTTACTACGGTTATAATCTGCTAGAGTGCTAATTAACAAACGAATACCAATATGGTTCATTCTAGGTAAAGTCAAAGTAGAATTACTGGCTATTTTAGTGTTCTTAATAGGCATTAAACTATTAGATCCTAACTATACTGGTCTGGGCATTATTATTCCAATTGCAGCGCCAACCATACTAGGTACCACGATCTCACTGTTAATAGCATTTCGCACTAGCCAATCTTATGAACGCTGGTGGGAAGCTAGAGCTGCCTGGGGTGTTGTAGTAAACAGTTCAAGAACTTTAATTAGACAGGTGATGTCACTTGATACTAAGCTTGAGCCTGAGTTTATTCAGGATTTCGCTAATAGACAAATCGCCTGGTGTTACGCATTGGGTCTTAGACTAAGAGGGCTCGATCAAATAGCTACTATTAGTAAGTATCTAAGTGCGGCTGATATAGAGGTAGTTAAAGATCAGCAACATATACCTAATGCTTTGCTTACTTTGCATACTAATCAAGTCTGCAAGCTCGCTAAGACTCAAGGATTAGATTCTGTGCAGCAAGTAAGGATAGACGAGACTATTGCAGATCTTACTGATGCTATGGGCGTTTGTGAGCGCATCAAAACCACCGTGTTTCCGAAAACTTATAGCGTGTTAATTCATTCTTTGATCTATCTTTTCACGGCTATATTCCCGTTAAGTTTAAAGCAGTACCCAATATTTATTGAGATTAGTTTGACTGTAATCATCACCATAGTGTTTTTCTTAATTGAGAACACCTCAACCTATATGCAAGATCCTTTTGAGAATAGAGCTACAGATACTCCTATGACTACCATTGCGCAGAAGATTGAAAACGATATACGAGAAATGATCGGATTAAAACCTCTAGTAAGAGAAGTTAATCGTAGTTTCTATGTAATGTAATTAGCTATGGCTGAGGATTATTGGCTTGATGCCCAAATGCTTTTTTAATCAAGAAGAAAGCTACTTGCCGGGTCTCAGTGTCCACTTCAATCTCGATCTCTTCAGGCTTAGCTTCTTCAAGAGCAATGTGATCCATAATATCTGGGATCTCCGCTAGCATCTTGTAAGCATCGTTGATTTCAACTTCGCAGCGAGTTCTTTCACCATTTATATAGAGCTCTTCGCAGGTCTTAATTGCTTCTGCTTGTTTCTTAGCTAGGGTATTAAGGTAGCTTTGGTGTTTCTCAAGATTCTTCTCCAGGCTTTCTGCTGGATGATAGTGCGGTATGTCCTGAACTGGATTATGGTAATTCAAGATTAGCGCCGCTGGATTACTAGTAGTCTCAGCCGCTGTTACAGTCAGGAAACTGCCGGCGATGAAAGCTAATAGTAGTGATGTGGTGTTTCTCATGTTTTAGTCATCCTGAGCGAAGCGAAGGATCCCTGTGCTCCAGCTGTCATTCGCGGCACTTGTCATTGCGAGGAGCGTAGCGATGTAGCAATCCATTTAGACATTGATTAGAAGTTTATTGTACTCCAATTGCCACCATGCTTAAACAGTTTGTATGCTTTGCCAAACTGGACGTTGAAATCAGAATACATCTGGCAGTCGGCAGGATCATTGGAGTTGCCAAATGTCCTCCCGCCATTAACGCTAGTATGTGACCCTTGGCAAAGTCTAAGTTTCGCAGGACCTTGGGTGGTTAACGTAGCATTACTTGTGCTCCTGATCTCACCTAAAAGCAAGGTTACTTCTCTACTGTAATGACTTAACCCGCTTAAGTCTATATTGATCTGCACAGGATCTACAGCTGTTTGTTTATCAGTATAAATAACTACGTATGCAGCGTCATACTTCTCCCAAAGTGTTTGTGCAGATGTTGTCACCATGTAGTTATCATTGCTGGTTGTTAAGAATGTACCGTTAACCGTTGATTCAAGATGCATAGTCTTGATATTTGGCGCATAAAGACTTTGATATATCTCTGCATTCTCTGTTTGTAGTAGGCGATTTTGTATGGTGTCCACGAAAAGGTCACCCTTAATGTTGACGTGTTTCCAATCGTCACCAAAGTAACCAGTGATTAAATCCCCAATGTTTAGCATGTTGTTTGCCGGCATTGTTTCACCATTACTTGTTGTCTCAACATCTATTTGTACATTGTTACCAATGAGTATATTGTTTGAGCCTGACTGTAATTGTGATCCAGCTTCTTGTCCTATAGCAATGTTTGTATTACCTGAACTTAATTTTGATAATGCTTTACTACCAATTACAGTATTAGGAGTATTAGTGAAATCAAGCTTTGAAGCACTTACAGAGGCAATTTTTGCATCGGTTACGCTCTTGTCTGCAAGATCAGCAGAGCCAATAGTGCCATCAAGTATTTTTGCGGAAGTGATACTACCATCTGCAATAGTTGAAGTCGGAGCTGCTTGCCATGTAGCATTACCAGTAGCATCAGATGTTAGTACTTTACCTGCTGCTGGGCTGCCACCAGCGACTTTGAGCGAACCAGTGGTAGATAAATTACCCTCAATAGTGACAGATTTTGGTATGCCATTAAAGTCTGCTAGTTGACCTTTAATTAAGTTACCGATATTTAATTCATTCGTTGCATTGTTATTTGTGGTAGTGACATATGTGCCAATTAATATATTGTCAGATCCGAAGGTCAAATTTTTCTCTGGTGTATTCGAAAATCCTGCATAAGATCCAATTAAAATATTATTGCCACCCTTAGATAGGTTATAACCAGCAGCTGAACCAATGATTATATTTTGATCTCCTGTCGTTAAATTCTTCGCAGCACTAGCTCCAAATGCCACGTTATCAGCACCTTGTTGTAATTTTAGTAAAGAATCGTTTCCGAGAGCGCTATTCGAAGAGCCTTTGGCTACATTCAGGGCTGCGTTACCAATCGCGGTATTGTTACTGCCAGTCTCTACGAATTGAAGTGCTGCAAGACCAACAGCTGTATTGTTCTCTCCGTATTGAAGTTTTTGTAATGAATGGCTACCAAAAGATGAGTTACCAGTGCCTCTCTCGCCTACTACGTTCCATGTTTTGCGAAAAACTGAAGATTGAGAGTTGTGACCTAGAGCCGTGTTGTGGTATTCATAGACGCTACTTAGAGCCGTACTAGGGTCTGTCTCTTTGTGATTTGAGCCAATATAGATATTGAAGTGAGCATCATTAGAGCTTACGTCTTTAAGTTCACCTAGTATTGCTCTCTCTGTTGTTAATATTGGAGAATTACCAGCAGTATCACGAAGAACTAGTTTCTTAGATGTTTGGTCTAGATATAGATCCGCGCGACCTGCTTGTGCTGCAGTTGTCGGTGCCGCTTGTTCTTTAAGGCTAAGTTGTTTGTCGAACGTTGCTATATCACCGACAGTAACGCCGCCACTAAAATTACCAATACGCGCAGAAACATTACCGGCACTTACTTGCAAGTTGCCAGTAGTAACAGTTGCACCAGCTCCTAGAGTAGAAGCACCAGTTACGTTTAAGCCTGTTGCTGTTACAGTCCCTGAGCTAGTTAGAGCTCCGCTTGTAATTGTGCCTAGAGTGCTGAGACCTGTTACCTTCAGTGATGCACCAGCAATTCCACCAGCTGTACTTAGTGAGTTAGCAGCGAAACTGCCATCTACTGTTACAGATTTAGTACCAGTCATAATACCTCTGATTAAATTACCAATATTAAGTTGGTGAGATCCAGTCGGGCTAGGCAGAGTTGCACTAGCACCGATTACAATATTATTAGAACCAGTTGTTAAACTAGATCCAGCTACGCTACCGCCGATTGCTACGTTGTTAGAACCTGTGGTGAGATAGTTAGCAGCATCTTTACCTATAGCCACATTATTATTACCAGTAGTATTGCTATACATTGCTGACCAGCCCATAGCAGTGTTGCTAGATGAGCCAATTGCGCTGACCATAGAACCTTGGCCCATTGAAGTGTTCATTGAACCTGTCGTTAAATTTTGCAATGCGCCAAGGCCGACGCCAGTATTAAATTGTCCGCTGCTTAATTTATTTAGTGCATGGCTACCGACAGCAGTATTAAAGCTGCTACTAGCAGTAGGCATAGCGCTGTGACCAATAGCTGTATTGTGCTGACCTGCGCCAGCGGCGTTAAAACCTTGACCTATATAGGTGCTGTATTTTGGAGCAGCAATTCTCGCTTGCGTTACTGTCTCTGCTTTAGCAACTAGACTACTGATAGTGCTTGCTGCTAATACTGCTGCGATGATTTTCTTGTTCATAAATTTTCCTCAATAATGGGACGCACCAAGGCTCTATACTTAAAGCGGGCTTTCCTTATTCAACTAACGGCATTAGTTGTTTAGACCTAAAGTCTATTTTTGATATTGAACTTAATTAACTCTCATTTTGAGGCTAGGGATTGCGGTGTTTGTATCGCGCAATTAGCGCTGCTAGAATCCATTTATGGTGTTAAGTTATTCGCTTGATGCCCAAATGCTTTTTTAATCAAGAAGAAAGCTACTTGACGCGTCTCAGTGTCAACTTCGATCTCAATATCTTCTGGCTTAGCTTCTTCAAGAGCAATGTGATCCATAATATCTGGGATCTCCGCTAGCATCTTGTAAGCATCGTTGATTTCAACTTCGCAGCGAGTTCTTTCACCATTTATATAGAGCTCTTCGCAGGTCTTAATTGCTTCTGCTTGTTTCTTAGCTAGGGTATTAAGGTAGCTTTGGTGTTTCTCAAGATTCTTCTCCAGGCTTTCTGCTGGATGGTAGTGCGGTATGTCCTGAACTGGATTATGGTAATTCAGGATTAGTGCCGCTGGGTTACTAGTAGTCTCAGCCGCTGTTACAGTTAAAGTACCAGCGATGAAGGCTATTAATACTGTGGCTTTAGTAATTTTGTTCATTGTCTTTGTCCTTTAGCTACAGTTAGCATTAGGATTAGTAAGTCCGCTTACTTTTTCCCAAGCTGTACCGCTGTATACACAAAGCGCACCAGAGTCGTCCATATACATGTCGCCCATGTCATGTCCGTAACCAGCTGGAAGTGTTGGTGGACCTGCTTGTGGTGCTAGATTCATAGAACCTTTAAGCAAGAACTGAGTGTTTGGCTTGGCTGCAAAAATTTGAGCATTTATTATTTCCTGAAATGGACTACTACCACCAAAACCAACTCTAAGTTTGTCAGATTGTAATGTCGTAGCTTTTATTAGAGCACTAGACATTATGCCGGCTACATTGAGAAGTCCATCGATAGTTGCTGACTTATTACCAGCTGTCATAACACCTGTAATTAGGTTGCCGATGTTTAATTGGTCTGACCCTGCAGGATTAGGTACGGCTGTGTGTGCGCCTATTGCGATATTGCCGTTACCAGTACTAATATTGCCGCCAGCATTTGGACCAACTCCAATATTGTTATTGCCATCAATATTACCGAATAGGGCACCAGTTCCTAGGGCAGTATTGTTTGAGCCTGATGTATTGAGACTCATAGTTGTTACGCCGATTGCAACGTTTGTAGCTCCAGTGGAGTTGTATTCTAAGGAATTAGAACCTAGTGCCGTGTTGCTGTTTCCGCTGGTGTTTCTTAATAAAGCCGCTTGACCTAAAGCTACGTTGGCACCGCCAGTAGTGTTGTCGCGCAAGCTATAAGCACCTATGCTTGTGTTGTTTGCACCCGTAGTATTTTTGCCTAAGCTTGTAATACCAATACCAATGTTTGAGATTCCAGTACTTAAATAACCACCATTGGTTGCGATAAACAAGCTATTTTTTGCTTTATCTGCTATTACATCGCTAAGAGCATTAATGCTTATTGAATCGCTAGCTATATCCACAGGAAGGATAGAGCCGTCAATGATTTTCGCGCTATTTACGCTAGCGTTAGCTAAATCAGTTGCAGCGATAGAACCATCTGCTATATCTGTGGATGTAATCGTGCCATCTAATATTTTTGCAGAAGTGATACTACCATCTGCAATTGTTGGAGTCGGTGCTGGCATCCACATTGCACTACCATTAGCACCTTTAGCTGTAAGCACATAACCCATTTGAGGACTGCCACTGGTTATATATAGGTTGTCAGTTCGTATATTTGCTGAGTATAAGGAGCCCGTGAGTGTATTTATCAATGTCTGCGGACGACCAGCAGTTGTATTCTTAAGAACAAGAACCTCGTTGTTAGTACCAATTGTTGTTAGCTCTGATGAACCAATCTTAATAGCACCATCTATAGTCACTGACTTAGATCCAGCTGCCATATTACCTTTGATGAGGTTTCCGATATTCAGTACGTTTGAAGCAGCTCCTGCAACTGTATCAATGTTTATGTAACTACCTATAATAATATTGCCATTACCCTGCATTAAATTTTGTCCCGTATGATCACCTAGAGCAATATTTTTGTTTCCGGTTCTCATATTTGATAGGGCTGAACGACCAACAACAGTGTTAGTGCTACCACTTGTAAGTTGCCAAAGTGAATGAGCTCCTACTGCGGTATTCATTTGTCCGCCGTTATAATTACTCATAGAATAAGAACCAAGAGCGGTATTACTATCTCCAGAGTTAGACAATCTTAAGTTGAAGGTACCAAGAGAGATATTATCACTGCAAGTTTGACAGAGACTAGCTTTTTGTCCGCTAGCTGCACCAATATGGATGCTGCTATAAGTAGTTATTACATCTGATAACTCATCAATTCTTGCAACTTCAGCTGTCAGCACTGCTGCTGCAGGTATTGTGCTATCAGGGCTTTTATAAATAAGTCTTTTAGTGCCAGTTGGTCCAACATATAGACTTGCATATCCAGCAGGTGGTGCAACGCTAGATTGGTCAGCTAATTCCTTAAGTAGTATGTTCTTATCGAATTTAGCAATGCTTCCAACTTCCACTCCACCAGAGAAATTACCAATGCGCGCAGAAACGTTACCAGCACTTACTTGTAAATTACCACTAGTGATAGTTGCACCAGCACCTAGAGTGGTAGCTCCGCTTACGGCTAATGTTCCTGCGGTTAATGCTCCTGTCGTACCAATTGATCCGAAGCTCACTATATTCCCTGTGCTGATAATTGAACCGAAAGTTCCAGCACCAGTTACTGATAATGATTGACCAGCAATTCCAGCTGCTGAGCTGAGTGAATTAGCAGCAAAAGTTCCATCTACCGTTACTGACTTAGTTCCAGTCATAATACCGCGAATAAGATTACCGATATTCAGTTGGTGACAACCAGCTGCGTTAGGCAGGGTCGCACTAGCACCGATAACGATGTTGTTACTTCCTGTTGTCAGAGTCGATCCGGCTACGCTACTACCGATAGCAACGTTATTAGAACCTGTTGTTAGATAGTTAGCAGCATCTCTACCGATAGCTACGTTGTTGCTACCAGTTGTGTTGCTGTACATTGCTGACCAGCCCATAGCAGTGTTACTAGAACTGCCTGATGCTGAAACCATAGAGCCTTGACCCATTGAAGTGTTGTAAGAACCTGTGGTTAAGTTTTGCAGCGCGCCAAGTCCTGTTGCTGTGTTGAACTGTCCGCTAGTTAATTGACTTAAGGCATGGCTACCAACGGCAGTGTTATAGCTGCTACCAGCCTTAGGCAGCGCATTGTGACCAAGGGCAGTGTTGTGTTGACCGTAGCCTGCGGTGTTATAACCTTGACCTATATAGGTACTGTATTGAGGAGTTGCAATTCTTGCTTGCGTTACTGTCTCTGCTTGGCTAGCTAGGTTGCTTAGTGTAGTTGCTGCTAACACTGCTACGATGATTTTCTTGTTCATAAATTTTCCTCAATAATGGGACGCACCAAGGCTCTATACCTAAAGCGGGCTTTTCCTTATTCAACTAACGGCATTAGTTGTTTAGACCTAAAGCCTATTTTTGATATTTAACTTAATTAACTCTCATTTTGTAGCTAGGGATTGCGGCGTTTGTATTACGGAATTAGCGCTGCTAGAATCCATTTAGAAACAAAAAGCCCTCGAGAAATCGGGGGCTTTTTGTTAATGAATAGCCTATTTGTTATTAACCTCTACCTAGTGTATTCTCAAAAGATCTCTTCTGCTCAGTAGGATCTGCCTGTTGCCTTAAGCCTTCTTGTAATTGCCAAAGTATGCTTGGCTCAGTGCTGCTATCTGTACAGCGAGAATCTGCTAAGCCAGCATTAATTTGATCCCAATTGTTGCCATTATAGACACAAAGAGCGCCAGTCGAGTGCATGAATATATCACCCTTACTGGCTGGATTTGGAGTAGTTGATCTTGGCTCTAAACGCATTACATCTTTGATATGGAGAGGGCGCTGAGGTGTAGTTAATCCAACACCAAGAGTTTGCACAGTATGAACACTTAGATTTGTAGGTATTTGAGCTGGGCTAATTACACCAGTGATTTTACTTGCAGATACATTTACAATTTTATTGTCGTAAACACTGTTGTTAGCAAGATCAGAGCCATTAACAGAACCATCAAGTATTTGCGGTGAACCCACGGCGCCTAAGCCTACGTGACTAGCTTTTACACTACCTACTGCAAGATCAGCAGAACTGACTGAACCGTCAAGTATTTTTGATGAAGTAATAGTATTGTCTGCAATTATTGGTGTTGGAGCCGCTTGCCAAGTAGCGTTACCAGTTGCGTCTGAGGTAAGTACTTTGCCGACACCTGGGTTGCCGCCTGCAATTTTAAGTAAACCTGTAGTTGTTAAATTACCATCAATAGTCACAGACTTAGATCCTGTAGCCATATTACCTTTGATCAGGTTGCCGATATTTAATTGGTTTGAACCATCTTTAGATGGAGAAGAAACTTCATAGCCAATATTAATATTGTAATCACCAGTACTATAATCCTCTACCGTACCATTACGAATACCTGCACGATATCCCAGGTTGATATTACCTCGACCTTTTCTTGATGAAGCGCCAGCTTCGGTTCCAATAGCTATAGATTCAGAACCAATTAAGTTCTGTGACATTGCACCAGAACCTATAGCGATATTGTCATAGCTTGATTCTTGAAAGTATAATGCAGTATGACCGATTGCGATATTGCTATGACCCGTTCTATGACTAAACAAAGAGTTAGACCCAATTGCAACGTTATAATTTCCCTGTGTATTGTTCGTTAAAGCAGAGTGACCAATTGCGGTATTGTCAGTTGTTCCTACTGATTCTTTCATGGTATCGCTACCAAGTGCTGTATTGCGGTAGCTGGCACCTGCACTACGACCACTATTCTGTCCAACAAATATACTTCCGCCTACATTTGTCGTCTTGGCATCTGCTAAATCACCAATACTAGCCACTTCCGTTATCATTACTGGAGCAGCAACTTCACCAGTAATAGGTGAATGGTACATAAGTTTACCAGTATTATGAATTGATAAACCGGCGTAACCACTAGGTATGGTTGGGACAGTATCAGTTGATGATCTTTGTTTAAGAAATAGCGCTTTATCAGCTTGGACAGTAGCTTTAGTTGTAACACCACCGAAGAAATCTCCATAACCTTGGCTAACAAATAGATTACCTACTGTTACAGCTGCTCCACCATTACTTGTTATACCTTTAGTTAAAATCTGTCCTCGGCTGAAAAGAGTTCCAGTGGCAATAGAGTCGCTAGAAAGGTTCTTAATCCCACCTTGTCCAGTGATTGACAGCGTTTGACCAGCTATATTACCAGCTGTGCTAAGTGACTTAGCCGCAAAGCTACCATCTACAGTCACAGACTTAGTTCCAGCTAGAACACCTTTGATTAGGTTGCCGATATTTAATTCATTAGATGCTTTTGCTGTGCATGTGCTTACTTCGTTACCAATTAAAATATTGTTACTACCTTCTGTGAAATTGATAGTACTAGATTTACCTGCTCTGTAACCTAATAGGGTGTTCATCGAACCTTTTGTTAGTTCTATTCCAGCTTCAAAACCAAGAGCGGTGTTAGAATTCTCCAAAGCTTTATTCAGAGCACCTTCGCCGATAGCAGTATTGTTGCTTCCAGTAGTTAGGAATTGTAGAGCTGCAAGCCCTACGCCGGTGTTGTACTCACCAGTAGTTAATTCAGATAGAGCGTAGCTCCCAAGTGCTGAGTTGCCGCTACCATAAACGCCCGGTCTCTCAAGTCTATAGTTTTTAGGCATGGAGTTGAAGCCTAATGCTGTATTGTGATAGGCTGTTGATTTCTGGTTATATTTTTTACCGATATAAGTGCTATTAAGACGCTCATCTAATCTCGCGTCAACGACAGTTTCAGCTTTAACAAAATTAGTTGTTGTTAAAAATATTAATCCAAGTGCTAGATATTTTTTATTCATCGAATTCTCCTGCAGGTGCTTAAGCGCCTAGACTATTATCGACAGATTTTTTTATTTGCCCCCCCCGGAAAATTAATTCTATTTAAGCTAG
This sequence comes from uncultured Gammaproteobacteria bacterium, assembly GCA_964597205.1. Taxonomy (GTDB): domain Bacteria; phylum Cyanobacteriota; class Vampirovibrionia; order LMEP-6097; family LMEP-6097; genus CAYUFH01. The sequence goes on along the minus strand of CAZQXM010000001.1, from coordinate 2,916 downwards.
CTGAAATCCAGCACTAGTAGCGAATAATTTTAATTAGCTGATACAATTTCCTTGTGCCCATAACATCCAAAATCATCGACGGCAAATCCGTCGCTAATACTATTAAAAGCAAGCTTAGCGAGAAGATCGCTGAAGCTACTAAATCATCTAAGCGCGCACCTGGTTTAGCGGTGATTATAGTCGGCGATGACCCCGCCTCACACTACTACGTGCGTAGTAAACAAAAATCCTGCACTGATGTTGGTATTGCTTCTTTTAAGTCTGATCTTCCAGCGAGTACTACTAAAGAAGACCTAATTAAAACCTTAGAAAAATACAATAATGATCCTAAAGTAGACGGCATATTATTGCAGTTACCTTTGCCTGCTGCTCTTGCGGCGCAGACTCAAGAAATCATAGATTATATTCACCCAGATAAAGATGTCGATGGTCTTACTACTATTAATCTGGGACGCTTGATGACAGGATCTACTAAGACTATCTATCCATGCACACCTAAGGGTTGTATGGAATTACTGCGCGATGCTGGCGTAGAACTTTCTGGTAAGCGCGCACTGGTGATAGGTCGCAGTAATCTGGTTGGTAAACCGATTGCTATTATGCTCAATCACGCTAACGCTACTGTCACCATGGCGCATAGTCGTTCTAAAGATTTAGCTCAGTTAGTTAGTGAAGCAGATATATTAGTAGCAGCTATTGGTAAACCAGAATTCGTGCAAGGATCTTGGCTTAAGCCTGGTGCGGTAGTTATAGATGTGGGGATTAATGCTGTTTACAAGAAACCAGAAGAAAGATCTCTGGTTGGTGATGTTGAATTTCAAAGTGCTTTATCAAGAGCAGAGGCTATCACCCCTGTGCCGGGTGGTGTCGGGCCGATGACGGTGGCGATGCTGCTGGAGAATTGTTATGAGTTGTATTTAAGGCATTAGCTTACTTATTAACTGTTTAAAGCTTCGAGCTATATCTTCTTCTTTTGGTACATCTTTATAAGCCAATGCCCCAAGCTCTTTTTGATAAATATTTTTTAGCTGACCCCACAAAGAGTCAAAATTATTAAGTAGAGGTGATTCATTTAGTGACTTGGAGCCCCAGCCATCAGGGTGATCAAATATCTCTTTATCACTTTTGAGTAAACTATTGAAGTTATTTATAAACTCACCACTCTGTATGAACGTTGCACACTCTGGGTCTGATACTAAGTAATATAAATCATAGAAATGTCTTATTTTAGAGCCGATACTTTGAGTGGCATTAATATCGTAGGAGAAACGAATTAGCGAGATTAGCTTCTCTATTAGAGTTTGGCGTTTATCAAGTACATTAATCTTGAAGGCTGCTAAACCATGCTCTTTGATGTCAGTTAGCATATCTTTCTCGGCTAGGAACTGCCCGATAAGGCTTTGAATTAGTAACTCTTCGCTTGGTAAATGATCATTGAAGGCGCTAATCTCTGTTATTAATTGATTTGAAAAATCAGAGTAAGAGCTCGGATATTTATAGACAGACTTGCGATAACGAGAACCTTTACTTGATACCCCTTCAATTATTGTTTCTGTTAAACCTTGCGTCGCAGTTTTCTCTATAGACCTAATTAGAGTCTTTATCTCATTGCCTGAGAGGGTTGGGTCACTAGTAATGGCTAAATCTATATCTTCAGAGAAACGATTTATTAATTTATATCCCTTAGATAGTGATGTGCCACCCTTGAAAACAATGTTGGGGCTGAACTCACTAGCAGCAAGCTGTTTTAGCGCAAGCGTTATCCAGTAATCTTTTTCAATATAAGGTGGAATTATAGAAAGATACTCAGAGCTGGCTTGAATAGCTTCGTTGAATAATTGTTTATCAAGATGTAATTTCATTTAATATTCCAGCTCGCTGCGTTTGGTAAAACACGCCGAGAAATTGATAGCTTGTAAGTGCTAATAGGATTAAGTGATTTTAGCAAAATCTCAGTGTTAATGCTCTTCTTAGCCTTTTCGATTATAGCTCCTAGTAAGGCTCGCGTAGCAGGAGGATACACTATGGCTAGCTTCACTATTAAAGTTAATTCAGTGTTGGAAAGCCCTTTTATTATTGCTATTAGCCTTAGGCAGCTTTGATCTATTGTTGAGTCAGGGATGCTTTTGATAAAGCGAATGGCATCAAGTATTTTTAGTAATGGAATATTTTTCTCGGTGATTTTATTTTTCTGTTTAATGAGATGTATCTTGTATATGCCTCTGCTGAATGCAGGACGTGTTTCATTTTTACCAATCTGAATAATTGCGCTAATTTGACTACTAAGGCCTAATTCGTTATAAGCACTGTAGCCAGTTAAGTAACCAATGGTTTTGCCGTTTTTTTCAAGTAAATCCTTTACTACTTGATCTTGGGGCGGAGCCAGAGTGCCAAATTGGGAATTAATAGGCTGATAAAATTTGCCTTTTGCAAGTTTCTTGATTTTATTTTTGCTAGCAAGCCTGTTGAGGTATTTAATCGCCGATTCCCTTTTACTCGCCTCCAGCCCTAGGTCGCTGTAGTTAAAAGTTTGGCCTTTGGGGAGCTTGCTGATAAATATTTCAATTTGTTTAGCTGTTTTCATCAAATGTCCAGTTTTTTAATTAAAAAACTGGACATTTGTATTATGCCACAATAACAGGACTAAAGCCAAAACCTACTGTATAATCGAGTGGTTATGATGATTGGTCAAATTGGCTTAATTACTGCTCTAGCTCTGGTTAATGGTCTGGTTCTTCTAGGCCTAAGCACTGTTTTGCAGCGAATATTTGGTATTTATAGCCCGAACGCAGTGAAGGCTGACACTTATGAGTGCGGCATGAAATCTGAAATGGATGCTCAGGTGCAGTTTGATATTAAGTACTATCTTTTCGCCATTATATTTATTGTTTTTGATGTAGAGTTCGTGTTCTTGAT